>NZ_JBEZJL010000070.1:0-58750 GCF_040651755.1 Actinomadura sp. NPDC048394
CCGACCCTCTACCTATCTCGGGGAACGGCGCCCGGCGGTCTTCGGCAGACAACAGAGCCGGTGCCGGGCGGGCGCGCGGCCACTTCGGGGGCGGCCCGCGCTGTTCGGCCGCGCGCCCCTCTCCATCGTTCGTTCGCGTCAGGCGCCCGGGGTGAGGCCGGTGCCCATGCCCTTCATGAGCGAGGCGAAGTCGGTGACCTCGCTCGCCGGCGGCGCGGTGACCTGCACCGGCTTGCCGAAGTCGCGGTAGCTGGTGGTGATCGTCATGACGCCGGCGGCCGTCTGGCCGGTCTTCATCGTCATCTTGCGGGGCAGCTGCTGCCCGTCCACCCAGAGGTCGAAGTGCATGTCGCCGTTCATGCCGGACTTCGCCAGGTTCTTCTCGTACGCCTGGCGCTGGTCGGCGGGGAGCTTGGCGACCGCGTCCGCCATCCGGTAGGTGCCGGTGAAGTGCGTGGTCTGGACGCCGTTCACCGTCTCCTTGCCGACCTCGCGCGCGTCCTTGGACGCCGTGAGCATCTTGGTGTTCTGCACCGGGTCCATCTGCTGCGACTGCTGGAGCAGCTGGTCCATGTTCAGCCCGGACTTCGCGCCGACCTCGTCCAGCGACATCTTCACCCAGGTCTTCGCGGACGCGCCGCCGCCGAGCTGCGCCAGCTGCGGGATCTTCATGTAGATCGTGCGGTCGACCAGGACCTCCTTGATGCCGGCCATCGACTTGCCGCCGACCGACATGCTGTCGAAGTTCATGCTGAAGGCCAGGTCGGGCTTCGTCCGGTACTGCATCGTGCCGGACATGTTGATGTCGCCGGTGGCCGAGCCGGTCGACGTCATCGACATGTCGGCCTGGAAGGAGTCGATCTGGCCGGTCTTCTGCGCCGTCTTGCCGAGCACCTGCGCGGCGGTCAGCTTGATGTTCTTGCCGGCCTCGTCCACCTTGTTGCCGGCGTCGCCGAGACAGCCGGTCAGCGCGAGGGCGAGGCCGGCGGCGGCCGCCGTGCCCGCGGCGAAACGTCGGATCATGGGGGAATCTCCTCGGTCTGCGTCGTGATGCCCGGACGCTCGGACCGGACCCTGAATGAGACGCAGGGGAGACTAGCGGGGTTCAGTCTGTCCTGTGATGTCCGTGTGTGAGCTGTGCGTCAGTTTCCGCCCAGCAGGGACCCGAGCGACATGGTGCCGACCTGGTCGGACGGCGGCGGGTTCACCCCGAACGACTTGCCGTAGTCGCTGTAGAGCACCGTCACCGAGCCGTTGTCGCCCTGCTTGTCGGACGCCTTGGACACGAGCTTGCGCGGCAGGTTGTTCCCGTCCGTCCACAGGTCGAAGTTGATCTTGCCGTTGGCGTGGTCCTTCGGCAGCCAGCCGTCGACCTTGTCGCGGGTCTGGGCGTCGAGCCGGTTCAGCGCGTCCTGGACGGTGACCGTGCCGGCGTAGTGCACGGTCTTGACGCCGTCGACCGTCTCGGTGCCGACCCGGTGGGCGTCCTTGGAGCCGGTGAACATCTTGGTCTGCTCGGCCGGGTTGACCTTCTCGACCTGGTTCACGAGACTCTGCACGTCGAAGCCGGTGCGCTGGGACACCTGGTTCACGTCGATCTTCACCCACGGCTTGCCGCCGGTGACGAACTGCGCGAGCTGCGGCACCTTGGCGTACAGCGTGTTGTCGGTGAAGATCGCCTGGCCCTTGGCGCCCGGGACGGTCTGCCCGTTGTGGGTGACGTCGTCCAGCTGCGCGCTGAACTTCAGCGTCGGCTTGAGCCGGAACTGGCCCGTCGCGTGGATCTTCCCGGAGTCCGAGCCGGAGCCGGTGACGGTCAGGTCGGCCTTGAAGGTGTCCGACTGCGCCGTCTTCTGCGAGGACTTCAGCAGCGCCTCGTTGGCGCTCAGCTTCATGTTCGCGTTCGAGCCCGACCCGTCCCCGTTGCACCCGGACAGGAGGAGCGCGGCGCCCACGGCGGTGCCTCCGGCGGCCACTACCAGTCGTCGGTTCATGAGGATTCGGCCTCCCTTGTCGCCCTGCTGGTGTTCCCCAGTCTGTCGGGGCGCTAACGGCGCTACATCCCCCGGTGGTACGAACGGGTCCCACTGCGGTACGACCATCGGCGTACCCCGTCCATGGCCGAACGGACGTGTCCCAGAGCGCGCGCGGCGGGCGTTCCGGGAGGGTGTCAGCGGTAGGAGCCGAAGGTCATCGTGCCGTTGAACGTGCCGCCGGGCGCGTTCGCCGCCAGCCCGATCGTCGCCGGCCGGTCCTGCTTCTCCGAGGACAGTTCGAGCGAGACGCCGGCGTCGTCCGGGATCACCTTGCGGGCCTCGTCCGCGGCCTCCTTAGGCAGCAGGCCGTACACGCTGCCCATCAGCGCCTTCGCGAGGTAGTAGGTGCGGCCGTTCGCGTCCGGGCCGGTCACGACGTTGCCGGGCACGCTGCGAATGAGGTACGTGAACTGCCGCGGGTCCGACCCGGCCCGCAGCTTCTCCAACTGCGCGGCGCTCAGCTTGGACTTCGTCCACTTCTCGCCGTCGAACCCGGACAGCGTGGCGCCGCTGATGATCACCTTCTGGGTGATCTTGCTGAGCGTGCCGTCCTTCATCGTCTGCGTGACGCCGACCGCGTTCATCGAGAACGACGGCCACAGGCCGATCGTCGCCGTCTCGGTCGCCTGCTTGTAGTCGCCGCTCTTCCCGTACGACACCATCACGCTGGTCTTGCGGACGAACGACTTCAGCTCGGGGCCGGGCTTCGGCGACGGGTTCGCGGCGGTGCCGCCGGTCCCGGTCGTCCGCCCGCCCGGCGTGCCGGCGCCCGCACCGCCGGTCCCGGTGCCCGAGCCCGGCGCGCCGGACGCGGACGGCGTCACCGCGCCGGACGTCGCGCTGTTCGGGTTCGCCGGGTCCGCCTGCGCCATCTGCGCGCTCGGCGGCAGGTCGCCCGAGTCCTTCGACGCGATGACGCCCGTCTTCACCGCCATCAGGATCGCGGTGGGCACCACGGCCACGGCCGTGACGGCGGAGACGGCGATGATCCGGTCGGTTCGGCGCTTCACAGGGACGATTCAACACCAAGCACACCAACCGCAACAAAACAATCAGTCCAATAGAAATGTCCTGATGCGGTCGCGGGTTGCGGTATCCCGCAGGTCAGCGGCATTTCGTGACGCGGCGACGCGGCGCGGGGCCCTGCGCGCGACCGCGCCTCAGGCCCCGGCCAGGCGGTCGCGGAGCACCGCCTTGCGGATCTTGCCGGTGCCGGTGCGCGGCAGCGCGTCGACGTACTCGATGCGGCGCGGCGTCTTGAACCCGGCGAGCCTCGCCCGGCACGCGCCGATCAGCACCTCGTCCGCCGGCCGCGCGCCGTCCGCCACGATCACCGCGCACACCGACTGGCCCCAGCGCGGGTCCGGCAGCCCCACGACGGCGACCTCCCCGACGCCCGGGACCGTCCGCAGCACGTCCTCCACCTCCCGGGACGAGACGTTCTCGCCCCCGGTGACGATCACGTCCTTGAGGCGGTCGACCAGGTAGAGGTAGCCGTCCTCGTCGACGCGGCCGACGTCGCCGGTGCGGAACCAGTCCCCCGCGAACGCCTCGGCGGTGGCGTCCGGGTCGTCCCAGTAGCCGGGCGTCACCTGCGCGCCCCGCACGACGACCTCGCCGAGCGCCCCCGGCGGCACCGGCGCCCCGTCCTCGCCGATCACCCCGATTTCGACGCCCTCCGCGGGACGTCCCGCCGACGCCGCGAGCTCGGGCCTCGACGCGATGGCGGCCCGGTGGTCGTCCGGGGACAGGAACGTCGCGTTGCCGGACAGCTCCGTCATGCCGAAGCCCTGGTTGAGGTCGCAGCCGAGGATGTCGTGGACGCGGCGCAGCAGCGGAACCGGCATCGGCGCCGAACCGTACGAGACCACCCGCAGCGCGCCGCGCAGCACCGCCAGCGCGGCCGGGTCGTCCGCGAGGTGGGCGAGCAGGTCCTCCAGCATGGTCGGTGCCAGCGACACGTTCTTGACGCCGTGCCGCCGCGCCGCCTCCACCAGGTCCGCCGGACGGAACCGGCGCATCACCACAGCATGCCGCCCGAACAGGTGATGCAGCATCACCTGGTAACCCGCCACATGGCACAGCGGGAACGGCGTGCAGAACACGTCCCCCGGACGGACCGGACGCCCCGACGCCGACACACGCAGGCCCGCGAGCAGGCTCCCGTGCGTCAGCCGCACCCCCTTGGGACGGCCCGTCGTCCCGCTGGTGAACATCAGCCACGCGACCTCTTCCGCGCTTCCCCCTGCCCGGGCGGGCCGTGCCGGCGCGTCCCACGGCAGCTCGGTGATGGGGACGAGTGGTGGGTGCCCGGCGCCCAGCTCTCCCTCGCCGGCCAGCCGGTCGAGCAGGTCCGGCTCACCGAGGACGAGCGCCGCGCCGCTCCGCACGATCTGGTCGGCCCACTCCCGCGGATGCAGCCGCTGGTTGAGCGGCACAAGGACCCGGCCGTCCAGCGGGACCCCGTAATAGGCGGCCACGTACTCCAGCCGGTTGTGCGCAAGCAGCGCCACGCGCGCCCCCGGCGGGCACCGCTCGCTCAGGTAGGCGCTCAGCGCGTCCGTGTGCGCGCGCAGCTCCCGGAACGACCACGTCGTCCCGTCCACCGACAGCGCCGGAGCGTCGGGGGCGTCCTCCGCCGCCGCGTCGAGCACGTCGTAGAGCCGGTGGAGGTCCCCGCGCGGCGATCCGCCCATCACGCCCCTCTCCTCAAGATCCGGCGACGCAATCTACCGGCCGGGCCCGCCCGTCCGGCCCGCCGATGCCGCTCAGCGGAACGGCCCCGGAAAACGCGGCAGGGCGCCTCCAGAAGGAGACGCCCTGCCGTTTCGCCCGTTCAGCCGCGGGCCGGGAAGCCCGTGATCAGGCCTCGTCGAGCTCCGCGGTGAGGTTGCGGACCGCGTTCGGGTCGACGGGGATGCTCGGCCCCATCGACGTCGTCAGCGCGGCCTTCTTCACGTACCGGCCCTTCGCCGCGGACGGCTTGAGCCGCTGGATCTCCTCGACCGCCGCCGCGTAGTTCTCCACCAGCTGGCGCTCGTTGAACGACGCCTTGCCGATGATGAAGTGCAGGTTCGCGTGCCGGTCCACCCGGAACTCGATCTTGCCGCCCTTGATGTCGGTGACGGCCTTCGCCACGTCCATCGTCACCGTGCCGGTCTTCGGGTTCGGCATCAGGCCGCGCGGGCCGAGCACCCGGCCGAGGCGGCCGACCTTGCCCATCTGGTCCGGCGTCGCCACGACCGCGTCGAACTCCAGGAACCCGCCCTGGATCCGCTCGATCATGTCGTCCGACCCGACGAGGTCGGCGCCGGCCTCGCGGGCCTCCTCCGCCTTCGCACCGCCCGCGAACACCAGCACGCGGGCCGTCTTGCCGGTGCCGTGCGGCAGGTTGACGGTGCCGCGCACCATCTGGTCCGCCTTGCGCGGGTCGACGCCGAGCCGCAGCGCGACCTCGACGGTCGCGTCGAACTTGGTGACGGTGGTCTCCTTGGCCAGCTTGACGGCCTCGGCCGGGCTGTACAGCCGCTCCCGGTCGATCTTCTCGGCCGCCGCGCGGTAGCCCTTGCTGCGCTTCATGCTCGTTCCTCCAAGGAACTCGTGGTACGGGCCGCGCCCGGCCCTGCCACTGGGTGGTGAACTACTTGACCTCGATGCCCATCGACCGCGCGGTGCCCGCGACGATCTTCTCCGCGGCCGCCAGGTCCTTGGCGTTGAGGTCGGGCATCTTGGTCGTGGCGATCTCGCGGATCTGGTCCGCGGTGACCGAGCCGACCTTGGTCTTGTGCGGCTCGCCGCTGCCCTTCTCGACACCGGCGGCCTTCAGGATGAGCTGCGCGGCCGGCGGGGTCTTGGTGACGAACGTGAACGACCGGTCCTCGTAGATGGTGATCTCTACGGGGATGACGTTGCCGCGCTGGGACTCCGTGGCAGCGTTGTACTGCTTGCAGAAGTCCATGATGTTGACGCCGTGCGGGCCGAGCGCGGTACCCACCGGCGGCGCCGGGGTGGCCTGGCCGGCCTGCAGCTGCACCTTGACGAGTGCGGCGATCTTCTTCTTCGGAGGCATGTGAACCCCTATGTCCCGTTGATCGGTGGTTCCGACTCCCGGTCGCCCGGGCAACACGGCGGCGGGACGCGTCCGCCGTGTAGGAACCGCTTGGAAACTCGTGCCCCGCTCGCGCGGGGATGCGTCAGATCTTGGAGACCTGGTTGAAGCTGAGCTCCACCGGGGTCTCGCGGCCGAAGATCGAGACCAGCACCTTGAGCTTCTGCTGCTCGGCGTTGATCTCGTTGACGGTCGCGGGGAGGGTGGCGAACGGGCCGTCCATGACGGTGACCGACTCGCCGACCTCGAAGTCGACGGTGGCGGCGACCTTGGCCTGCTCCTTGGCCTTGGCGACGCCCTCCTCCGGCTCCGGCGCCAGCAGGTTGGCGACCTCGTCCAGGCTCAGCGGGGACGGCTTGTTCAGCAGGCCGACGAACCCGGTCACGCCCGGCGTGTTGCGGACCGCGGCCCACGACTCGTCGGTCAGCTCCATCCGGACGAGGATGTAGCCCGGCAGGACCTTCTCGTTGACCTTCTGCCGCTTGCCGCCCTTGATCTCGGTCACCTCGTGCTGGGGGACCTCGATCTGGAAGATGTAGTCCTCCATGTTGAGGGTCTGGGTGCGGGTCTCGATGTTGGTCTTGACCCGGTTCTCGTACCCCGCGTAGGAGTGCACGACGTACCAGTCGCCCGGCTGGAGGCGCAGCTGCATCTTGAAGTCGGCGTACGGGTCGGCGGGCGGCTCGGCCTCGGCCTCCTCGTCCGCCTCCTCCTCGCCGGCCTCCTCGTCCGCGCCCTCCTCGGCGGCGGGCACGTCCGCGGCCTCGGCGCCCTCGACGGCCTCGGCGAGGTCGGCGGCGTCCGCGGCGGCGTCGGGGGCGACGCCCTCGCCCTCGAGCTTCTCGTCCGCGGGCTCGGCCTCGCCGGCGGCGACGGCGGCCTCGGCCGCGTCCTCGGCGGGCTCGGCCGCCTGGCCGGCCGCAGCAGCCGCGGCGGACTGGGCCTCGTCAACGGCCTCGTCGTAGGGCGGCTGTGAGGGCTCGGACACGGTGACTCTCTCTCCGGACGGTCTGCGGTGATGGATTTACGGTGCTGGCTTGCGGGTGGTGCGGCCGGGCCGGGCGGCGGTGGCCGCGCGGCGGGTCGGGCTCAGCCGAAGATCTCGTAGATCCCCTTCTGCAGGCCGTAGTCGAACCCGGACACGATCGCGACCATGATCAGCACGAACACCAGCGACACGGTGGTGTAGGTGACGAGTTCGCGGCGGGTCGGCCAGATGACCTTGCGCAGCTCGGCGATGACCTGGCGCACGAACAGCGCCGGGGTGGTCCGCCTGGGGGCGGGCTTCCCCTTGCCTTCGTCCTTGGCCGCGGCCTCGCCGCGCGTCTCAGTCGCCATTGCCGCCGTTCACCTCATAGGTCGTGTTCCAACCACCCAGTGGTTGTCGCGCGGACCCGCGCCGCGGGACGCCACGGCGGGCGCCGTGGCGCGGCCGGCACCGGTGCGCGCACCGCACCTCGCAGGGCAGGAGGGACTCGAACCCCCAACCGCCGGTTTTGGAGACCGGAGCTCTACCAATTGAGCCACTGCCCTTCATTCTCCGGTTAAGGAGAACACCCGGCCGCGGGACCGGGTCGGTGCCGTGCCCCAGCTTACGACCTCTTGGGGATGCCCGTGTGCGGACAGGGTCGTATACCGGTGACGCGTCACTAGGGAGGTGAGTCTACGTCGCCGAGCGCCCCGCGTCGAACCGGACGGCGCGCGGTCCCCCGCGCCCGCGGCGAACCCCGTGCCACCGGCCCGGATATATCGCTCGGGTCACGGCCTCGCTTCTGTAACGATAGGGATATGAGCATCGACCGTCCTCGCATCTCCAAGCGCATCGCCGCGATATCCGAGTCCGCAACGCTGGCCGTGGACGCCAAGGCCAAGGCCCTGAAGGCGGCGGGCCGCCCGGTCATCGGCTTCGGCGCGGGCGAGCCCGACTTCCCGACGCCGGACTACATCGTCGAGGCGGCGGTGACCGCCTGCCGGGTGCCGCGCTTCCACAAGTACACGCCGGCGGGCGGACTGCCGGAGCTGCGCGCCGCCATCGCCGAGAAGACCGAGCGGGACTCCGGCTACAAGGTCGAGGCGTCGCAGGTCCTGGTGACCAACGGCGGCAAGCAGGCGGTGTACGAGGCGTTCGCGGCGCTGCTGGACCCGGGCGACGAGGTGCTCGTCCCGACCCCGTACTGGACGACCTACCCCGAGTCGATCAAGCTGGCGGGCGGCGTGCCGGTGGACGTGGTCGCCGACGAGACCACCGGCTACAAGGTGAGCGTCGAGCAGCTGGAGGCGGCCCGCACCGACCGGACGAAGGTGCTGCTGTTCGTCTCCCCGTCCAACCCGACGGGCGCGGTCTACTCGCGCGACGAGATCGAGGCGATCGGCCGCTGGGCGGACGAGCACGGCCTCTGGGTCATCACCGACGAGATCTACGAGCACCTCGTGTACGGGGACGCCGAGTTCCACTCGATGCCCGTCGTGGTGCCGGAGCTGGCCGACCGCACCCTGGTGCTGAACGGCGTGGCGAAGACGTACGCGATGACGGGCTGGCGGGTGGGCTGGCTGATCGGCCCCGCGGACGTGGTGAAGGCCGCCGCGAACATGCAGTCGCACGCGACGTCGAACGTGGCGAACGTCTCCCAGGCCGCGGCGCTCGCCGCGGTGACCGGCGACCTGTCGGCGGTCGCGGAGATGCGCAAGGCGTTCGACCGGCGCCGCCAGACGATCGTGAAGATGCTGAACGAGATCCCCGGCATCGTGTGCCCGGAGCCGGAGGGCGCGTTCTACGCCTACCCGTCGGTGAAGGCGCTGCTCGGCAAGGAGATCCGCGGCAAGCGCCCGGAGACGTCGGTGGAGCTGGCGTCGCTGATCCTGGAGGAGGCCGAGGTCGCGCTGGTGCCCGGCGAGGCGTTCGGCACCCCCGGCTACTTCCGCCTCTCCTACGCCCTGGGCGACGACGACCTCGTCGAAGGCGTCTCCCGCGTGGCCAAGCTCCTCAACGAGGCAAGCTGAGGCTCGAATGAGAAGGGCCCCGAGGCGAATGCCTCGGGGCCCTTCTCATTCAGGACGCTCCGGCGGGGAGTGTCCTGGCGGCCCCTCTCCGCCATTCGAGGACGTCCCCGCCGGAGCGTGGTCTAGGGGCGCACGCCTTCGGCGATGCGCATGAGCTGGCCCTTCGCGGTGCCGGCGGCGGTGACGGTGACGCCGGTGCCGGGCTTGGCGATCCAGGAGACCTGGCGGCCGGAGCCGGGGCGGTCGCCGGTGAGCGCGGGCATGCCGCGGACGGTGGTGCGGGTCGGGACGCCGCCGACGGGGGCGAGGTCGGTGAGGCCGACGCCGCTGCCCTTGACGAGGGCGATCTGCACCCAGCCGTCCGTCCCGCCCCATTTGCAGGTGGTGGTGCGGCGCTTGGCGTCGCCGGTGACCGTGCAGGGGCCGGCGGAGGTGAGGCCGCCCGGCAGGTACGTGACCCACGCCGGGAGCTTCACGGTGGCGCCGGGGCCGCCGGGCCGCCCGCCTCCCCCGCCGGCGTCGCCGCCGGACCGCGGGTGCGCGGACGGCTTCGGCGTGGATCCCGCCTCGGGCCTCCCCTCTGGCGACGGGGACGCGGGGAGGCCCGAGGCGGGCCGCCGTTCCGGCTGCTCGAGGATCGCCGGTCCGCCCGAGGGGCGGGAGGTGGCGGAGTCTCCGGCAGGTGTGGCCCGGAACGACTGGTAGGTGGGCACCAGTGCGAGCGCGGCGACGGACGCGGCGGCGACGCCGACGGTGGCGCGGATCCGGTTCGCGCGGCGCCGGTGGCGGCGCCGCACGTCGGCCACGAGCGAGGGCGGCGCGGCCGTCCCGGCCACCTGCTCGGCCATGGCCGCGCGGAGTTCGCTCTCCAGGTCCATCGTTCAGCTCCCCATTGGCGCCAGGTTCGCGCCGAGTCGCTCCCGGAGTCTGGCGAGCCCCCGGGAGGCCTGGCTCTTGACGGTGCCGACGGAGCAGCCGAGCACCTGTGCGGTCTCCGCCTCCGAGAGGTCCTCCCAGAAGCGCAGCACGAGCACCGCCCGCTGCCGGGCGCCGAGCCTGCGCAGTTCGTCCATGAGCGTCCCCCTCAGCTCGACGGCGTGGGTGCCCGCGAGCGTCGGCGTCTCGGGCGGCCTCGCCATGTGGATCTCCCGCAGCACCTTCCAGCGCCGGGACCGGCTGATCACCAGGTTGACCAGGATCCGGCGCACGTAGGGCTCGGGGTCGGTGTCGGCGTCCAGCCGGCCCCAGTGCCGGTACGCCTTCTCCAGCGCGGTCTGCAGGATGTCCTCGGCGTCCTGCCGGGCACCGCACATCAGCGAGGCGGTGCGCAGCAGGGCATCGCCGCGTTCCGCCACGAACTCAACGAACGACTCGTCGTCTCGACGCCCCACTGTGCTCCGTCCGGGTGGAGGGGATCCCGCGTCCTGGGCGGACGGCCCCGCGCCTGGCCGTCCGCCCGGGTCCTTGCCGCTACTGCGCCTGCCGCAGGGCGGTGGCGACGTCCTTCGGCCCGCCGGCGAGGACGGGGCTGCCGTTCACGAACAGCGAGAAGCCGTTCGGGTCGAACACCAGGACCCCGCCGCCGCGCGGCCCCTGGTAGGCGGCGAAGCCGTCGACGGTGAGCGGGGTGCCGCCCTCGGGCAGCTTCAGAGCCTGCCGGAGCTGATTCTGCGTCATCCCGGCGGGGGTCTTCAGCGTTTCGACGGTGAGCCACTGGCCGGCCTTGCCGGTCCACTTCTGCGTGACGGCGCAGATGTTCAGCTTCTTGAGGTCGGCGGTGCCGGGGGTCGCGGCGCTGTACTTGAGGCCCTTGGCGAGCATGACGGTCTTCTCGACGGGCCCGCCGATCTTCACGGCGGGGGCGAGGGTGCGGCAGTCGAGCGCGGGCACGGCGGGCACGGCGGGCTTGCCGGGGACGCGCGCGGACGGCTTGGTGCTCGGCACGCCGCCCTTGGGCAGCGGCTTGGCGGACGGCGCGCAGGCCGGCAGGTCCGGCCGGCCGGACGGGAGCGAGGTCGGCTGGGCGCCGGGGGCGACGACGCCGGGGACGCCGGGGTTCGGGACGCTGACCGTGGGCTTGGCGGCCTCGGCCTTCTTCTTGGCGGTCTCGGCGTCCTTGCGGAGCTTCTCCGTCCCGGGCACCTTGCCCTCGGGCAGCTTCCCGGTCTGCGGCAGGCCGGCGGTCGGCACGTCGCCCGGCTTGGGCAGGGCGCCGGTCTTCGGGAGCTCGCCGGTCTTCGGGAGCTTGCCGGTCTTCGGCGGCTGCGCCGGCAGGCAGGTCGGCACGGTCTTCGGCGCGGCGTCGACGACCCGGTGCGCGGCCGGCAGCTTCGAGTCGCCGGACTGGAGGCCCGCGTCCTGGTGGGAGCCGGTCATGGCCCACGTGGCGCCGCCGCCCACGGCCACGGTCCCGATGGCGCCCGCCGCGATCAGTGCGGCCTTCAGCGTGATCATCGTCTGTGTCCCTCTCTGCCCGTCCGGTTGTTCTCCTCTTGCGCCCCTCGTATACGCGCGACCACGGAACGGGGTTGCACGCGGTTCCCAAGTTTTTTCGGTGATGTCCACGGGCGGGGATGGCCGCCGGGTGCCATGCGGGGTAGTCCGGTGTGATGATCCTGGTGGGGCGGGGGTTCAGCGGGACGCGCGATCCGGCAACATTGGTCCATGGAGGCCCGTACCGTGTCACCCCGCCCGGCCCAGGACCGTCCCGCGCGAGCGGACGGGGAGCCGGCCCGCACCGAGCCCGCCGCCGCGCGGCCCGGCTCCGACCGTCCGGACGTGGCCCTGCTCCCGAAGGCGCACCTGCATCTGCACTTCACCGGGTCGATGCGGCATTCGACGCTGGTGGAGCTGGCCGCCGAGCACGGCGTCCACCTGCCGGACGCCCTGGTGGAGGACTGGCCGCCGAAGCTGCGCGCGACCGACGAGCGCGGCTGGTTCCGGTTCCAGCGGCTGTACGACATCGCCCGTTCCGTCCTGCGGACACCCGACGACCTGCGGCGGCTGCTGCGCGAGACGGCGGAGGACGAGGCGGCCGAGGGGTCGGGCTGGCTGGAGATCCAGGTGGATCCGAGCGGCTACGCGGCGAAGTTCGGCGGGCTGACGCCGACCGTCGAGCTGGTGCTGGACGCGGCGCGGGAGGCCGGCGAGGCGGCGGGCGTCGGGATCGGCGTGGTGATCGCCGCGAACCGGACCCGGCATCCCCTGGACGCGAAGACGCTCGCGCGGCTGGCCGTCCGCTACACCGGGCAAGGCGTCGTCGGGTTCGGGCTGTCGAACGACGAGCGGCGCGGCCGGGCCTACGACTTCGAGGGGGCGTTCCGGATCGCCAAGCGGGGCGGGCTGCTGTCGGACCCGCACGGCGGCGAGCTGCTCGGCCCGGCGAGCGTCCGGGAGTGCCTGGAGACCCTCGACGCCGACCGGATCGGACACGGCGTGCGGGCGGTCGAGGATCCCCGGCTGCTGTCGCGGATCGTGGACCGGGGCGTGACGCTGGAAGTGTGCCCGGCGTCGAACGTGAGCCTGGGGGTGGCGGCGCGACCGGAGGACGTCCCGGTACGGCGGCTGTTCGACGCGGGCGCGTCGATCGCGCTGGGCGCGGACGACCCGCTGCTGTTCGGGTCGCGGCTGGCCCGCCAGTACGACATCGTCCGCGACGTCCACGGCTTCTCCGACGCCGAACTGGCGGAACTGGCGCGCCAGTCGGTACGCGCCTCGGCCGCCCCCGAAGACGTCCGCAAGCACCTCCTCGACGGCATCAACGCCTGGTCGCGTTGATTTGCATTGCCCTCGGCGTCAGGCGCTAGGGCGCCTTCCTTCCACGGGCAATGCATGCGATCGCTGTGTTGACTGCACCGCCCTTGGCAGTCGGGCGCTGGGCGCCCTCCCTTCGGCGGGCAATGCGTGCGATCGCTGCATCGCTCCGGCTCGGCCCTGGGGGCCTCGCTGCGCGATCAAGTTCTCGCTTCGCTCGAACTTGGCTTCGCACGCGATCGCGACGGTTCCGCTCGGAGCGGGGCTGAGGTCACGGGCTGGGCTCGCGAGCCAGGCGTCGCGGGGCAGGCGTCGCGGGGCTGGGCTCGCGCCGGGCTCGCGGGCTGGGGTCGGCGGCTGGAGTCGCGGGCTGGAGTCGCGGGCCGGGGTCGCGGTGCGGGCTCGCGGGCTGGAGTCGGGGGGTGGGGTCGCGGGCCGGGGGCGCGGGCCGGGGGCGCAGGGCTGGAGTCGCGGGGCTGGAGTCGCCGGACGGGGTCGCGGGGCTGGAGTCGCCGGAAGTGGTCGCAAGGCTGGCGTCGCGGGGCGGGGTCGCGGGGCGGGGTCGCGGGCCGGGGTCGCGGGCCGGGGTCGCGGGCTGGGGTCGCCGGGAGGTGGGGTGCGGCGGGGCGTCCGCTGGGGGGACGGCCCGCCGCGGCGGCGTGGTCAGGCGGGCGACTCGGCGGGCTCGGGGGTTCTGGTGGGGGCCTGCTCGGCGGTGACCGGGAGGTGGGCGGGGATCAGGAGGGCGGCGACGGCTCCGGCGCCGATGGCGGCGACGCCGAGCCATAGGGCGGGCTGGAGGCCGTCGGTGAACGCCTGCGGGCTGGTGAAGTCGCCCCGCGCGGCGAAGACGGCGCCGAGGACCGCGATGCCGAGGACGGTGCCGAGCTGGCGCAGCGAGTTGCTCACGCCGGACGCGACGCCGGACAGCTCCGGCGGCGCGAACCCGAGGACGGCGCGGGCGAGCGGCGGGAAGAACAGCGCCATCCCGACGCCCGCGAGGACGAACGCGGGCACCATCGCGGCGTAGCTCACGGTCGGCGAGAGGACGGCGGCGAGCCAGGCCAGGCCGGCGGTCTGGAACGCGAGCCCGATCGCGAGGACGTACCGGATGCCGAGGCGGGCGATGAGCGGCGGGGTGAGCGGGGCGATGAGCAGCGGCATGCCGGTCCAGGGCAGGGAGCGGACGCCGGCGCCGAGCGGGCTCATGTGCTGGACGCCCTGCATGAACTGGATGAGCAGGAACGTCGCGCCGAACATGCCGAACGACATGACGAGGGACAGGCCGTTGACGATGCTGAAGCCGCGGCTGCGGAACATCCGCAGGGGCAGCATCGGTTCGGCGGTGCGGGCCTCGTAGGCGACGAAGGCGATCACGAGGACGGCGCCGGCGATGAGCGCGCCGAGGACCTGGGCGCTCGTCCAGCCGTGCTCGTTGGCGCGGACGAGGCCGAGGACGAGCCCGAGGACGCCGCCCGCGATGAGCACGGTGCCGGTGAGGTCGAGGCGCTTGGCGGCGCCGCGGCTCTCGGTGAGGAACCCGGGCGCGAGGGCGAGCAGCACGGCGCCGACGGGCACGTTGATCCAGAAGATCCACTGCCAGGTGGCGGCCTGGGTGACGGCGCCGCCGAGGACGGGGCCGAGCGCGACGCCGAGGCCGCTCATCATGCTCCAGGCGGCGAGCGCGACGCCGCGCCGGGCGGGCGGCACGGCGGCGGCGAGGAGGGTGAGGGTGAGCGGCATGACGATCGCGCCGCCGGCGCCCTGGACGGCGCGCGCGGCGATCAGCGTGCCGATGTTCGGGGCGAGCGCGGCGGCGGCGGACGCGCCGGTGAAGACGGCGAGGCCGCCGATGAACATCCGGCGGCGTCCCCACCGGTCGGCGATCGCGGCGGCGGGCAGCAGCAGGACGGCGAAGGTGAGCGTGTAGGCGTTGACCGTCCATTCGAGGCCTTCGAGGCCGGTGCCGAGGTCGGTGCGGATGTCGGGGAGCGCGTTGGTGACGATGAGGTTGTCGAGCGCCACCATGAACAGCGCGACGCCGGTGACGATGAAGGTCCGGACGGGATGCGGCTTCTTCATTAGTTATCACTCACTAACTTAGAGGGGTAAAAAAAAATGGGCGGTCGCCGGACGGCCGCCGTTCACGGGCCGTCCGGGTTCTCCTCCTCCTTCGCGGGGCGGGGGCGGGAGTCGTCGAGGTCGAAGCCGCCGGGATCGGTGCCGCGCAGGCCCTCCGCCCAGGCGTCCAGCGACGCGCCCAGCTCGTCGCCGGGGGTGTGCGGGACCTTGAACGCGGTCAGCACGTTCACCAGCGTGCCCACCGCCATGAACCGCACGACCTCCTCCGGCGGGGCGCCGCTCAGGTCGCCGATCAGCCGGAAGAGCCGCGCCCACCGGTGGTGGCCGAGCCGGGCCAGCTCGTCCTCGCCGACCGCGGCACCGTAGATCTTGAGCTGGAAGCGCAGCAGCGTCGGGTCCTCGCGCAGGAGGCGGCGGTAGGCGTCGGCCATGGCGACCATCGCCTCCTTGCCGTGCAGGCCGCCCGCCGCGTCCCGCAGCACGGTCTCGATGTCGGCGAAGCAGCGGTCGGCGGCGGCGAGGAACAGGGCGCGCTTGGTCGGGAACAGCCGGAACATGTAGGGCTGCGAGACGCCGACGCGCTCGGCGATGGCCGCGGTGGACGTGCCCTCGTAGCCGCCGCTCGCGAACTCGGCCATCGCGGCCTTGATCGCCATCTCGCGGCGCTCGCCGGCGCTCATCCGGGGGCTCATGGGTCGAAAGTTAGTGGCTGATCACTAACTTCGTCAAGGCCCGGCGGCGGGCCGCCGCGCGCGATCCCGCCGCCCACCGGCTCAGCCGACGACGCCCTCGACCAGGAGCAGGACGCCGAACACCGCGAACCCCGCCGCCGCGCCGTACTTGATGACCCGCTCGGGCAGCCGCTTGCCCAGCATCTGCCCGACCACGATCGCCAGCGCGTCCGCCGCGACCATCCCGACCGTCGAGCCGAGCCAGATGCCGGTCAGCCCGAGGAACCCGCCGTGGTCGGCGGCGAGGGTGATCGTCGCGAGCATCGTCTTGTCGCCCAGCTCGGCCAGGAAGAACGCCGTGCCGACGGCGAGGATCGCCGAGCCGCGCGCCTTGCGGGCCTTGTCGCGCTCCTCGTCGTCCAGCTCGTCGCCGCGCAGCGTCCACAGCGCGAAGCCGAGGAACGCCAGCCCCGCGAGGACCGAGATCGGACGGGTCGGCAGCGCGGCGCCGAGCACCGCGCCGACCACCACGCTCGCCAGGTGCACCAGCGCGGTCGCGGCGGTGATGCCGATCAGCACGGGCATCGCGCGGAAGCGCGTCGCGAAGGTCATGGCCATGAGCTGGCTCTTGTCGCCGAGCTCCGCGACGAAGATCACGGCCAGGCTGATGATGAATGCGGTGACCACCGGGTCCCTCTCGCTCGGATGCCGGGCGGAGGGCGGGGGGAGCCGTTTCGGGCGCGCGACCTCGACCCGGCATGACTGCCGGGCCGAAGGTCTCGTCCGCCTCCTGCGGAGGCCCGCGCGACCGGGCGCCGTCCGCGGCGCCAGCATGTCGATCACGCGATTGGGACTACTCCCCCTCGACGTGTCGCAGGCTATCAACCCCCGCCCCCGGCACGTCAAAGCGCCCGGGCTAGAGGGTGACGCCGATCATGACGGGTTCGTTGACCAGGTCGACGCCGAAGGCGGCGTGGACGCCGGCGCGGACCTCGCGGGCCAGCGCCAGCAGGTCCTCGGTGGACGCGCCGCCGGGATTCGTCAGGGCGAGCGTGTGCTTGGTGGAGATCCGCACCGGGCCGCGCGCGTGGCCCTTCGCGAAGCCCGCCTTGTCGATCAGCCAGGCGGCGGACGTCTTGGTCCGCCCGTCCGGCTCCGGGTAGCGGGGGAACGCCGCGTCCGGGCCGAGCCGCTCGGCGACCCGGCGCTCCAGGCCGGCGAGCTGATCCGGGGTGAGGATCGGGTTGGTGAAGAACGACCCGGCGCTGCGCGAGTCCGGGTCGGCGGCGTCCAGCACCATGCCCTTGCCGCGCCGCAGCTCCAGGACGGCGTCGCGCGCCTCCTTCAGCGAGACGCGCTCGCCCGGCTTCACGCCGAGGCGCTTCGCCAGCTCGGCGTACTTGATCGGCTGCGACTCCTCCGCCTCGCGGAGCGCGTACGTCACGTCCAGGACGACGTACCGGTCGTTGCCCTTGAAGACGCTGTGCCGGTAGGTGAAGCGGCACGCGTCGCGGTCGAGGGTGACACACGCGCGCGCCTGACGGTCGTACGCGCGGACTTCCACGATCGTCTCGCTGACGTCCTGCCCGTACGCGCCGACGTTCTGGATCGGCGTCGCGCCGACCCGTCCCGGGATTCCGGACAGGCATTCGACGCCCGCGAGGCCGTCCGACACGCAGCGCGCGACGAACGGGTCCCAGTCCTCACCGGCCCGCACCCGGACCAGGACGGTGTCGCCCTCGCCGGCGGTGCGCTCGACGCCGCGCGCCCCGACGTGCACGACGGTCCCGGGGAACCCGGCGTCCGCCACCACGAGGTTGCTGCCGCCGCCGAGCACCAGCACCGGCTCGCCCGCGTCGTCGGCCTTGCGGACCGCCGCGACCAGCTCGGCCTCCGACGTCGCCTCGACGAAGCGCCGCGCCGGCCCGCCCAGCCGCAGCGTGGTGTACCCGGCCAGGTTCACCTCTTCCGCGAACACCGCCACAGCCCTGTTCCTCCCCGAACGTGCACGTCCGCACCGGCCGGAGGCCCGGCCGGTGCGTGCTCCCGGCGCGCCCTCAGGCGAGCCGGACGACGGCCTTGGCGCGCGTGAGGACCTTCTGGTCGCCCGACCGGGCGGTGAGCGCCACGACGACCTTGTTGTCGTCGAGCTTCTCCTCCACCTTGCCGCTGATCTCCAGGGTCGCGCCGCCCTCGTCGGGCACCACGACCGGCGTTGAGAACCGTACCCCGTAGTCCACCACGGCGCCCGGATCGCCGGCCCAGTCGGTGACGAACCGGCCGCCCTGCGCCATCGTGAACATGCCGTGCGCGATCACGTCCGGCAGGCCGACGGCCTTGGCGAAGCTCTCCCGCCAGTGGATCGGGTTGAAGTCGCCGGACGCGCCCGCGTACATCACCAGGTTCGCGCGGTCGACCGGGTAGGTCTGCGCGGGGATCTCGGTGCCGACTTCGACGTCTGCGTAGTTCACCTTCGCGGTCATCAGGCCCCCCGCTCCACGATCGTGTTGTAGGTCTTGCAGATCAGTTCGCCCTCGACGGTCGTGACGTCGGTCTCGACGACCATCTTCTCGTTGTTGCCGATCGACTTGATCTCGGTGATCGTCGAGGTGCAGGTCACCACGTCGCCGGCGCGCATCGGGCGGGTGTACTCGAACCGCTGCTCGCCGTGCACGACCATCGCGTAGTTGAGGTTCAGGTCGGGGTCGGCGAGGCCGGCGTTGCCGAGCGACACCACGATCGGGAACGTCGGCGGGGCGATGACGTCGGGGTGGCCCGCCGCCTTCGCGGCCTCGCGGTCGCGGTAGATCGGGTTGCGGTCGCCGATGGCGTCCGCGAACTCGCGGATCTTCACGCGGCTGACCTCGTACGGCTCGGTGGGTGGGAAGCTCCGCCCGATGAAGTCGCGGTTGAGTGCCATGCAGTCCGTCCCTCCAGGTCCCGGCGGGGTCGCGCGGCGGCGGCGCCCCCGTCCGAGCACGCTTACAACGTCTCGACGGACCGTAACAGAACGACGTTCAGCCCGCCCCCGCGGGTCTCACTGCGGGAACGGGCTGTGTTTCTTGCGATCCCGGCCCAGGGTGCTCGCCTGGCGGCTCGCACCCTGACCGTGCTCGGGCGAGCGCGACCTCGGCTTCGCGAGCTTCCCGGCGAGGCTCGCCTTCGGCGTCGCCTCGCCGGTCGGACAACGCGCTCGCATGCCGGTTCAGGTGTGCAAGGGACCTGCGATGACCGGTTCGCCCTGGCCGTCGATTCTGCTGCCTTGCCTGCGGACGGCGCGGGCGTGGCCGCGTGCCGTCCGGGACGCTGGTTAGCGGGTCTCCCGGTGCGGACGGTGGGTCCGGCAGTTGGGGCAGTACTTCTTGATCTCGAGGCGGTCCGGGTCGTTGCGCCGGTTCTTCCGCGTGATGTAGTTGCGGTGCTTGCACTCCTGGCAGGCCAGCGTGATCTTCGGCCGTACGTCGGTGGCAGCCACGATGGAGTGCCTTTCTGAGCTAGGAACATGGACTACGCATCCCGGCCGCCCATGGGAGGGCGGCCGGAGATTCGACCCAGCCCTGCTCACCCCCGCGGGGGTGAGAGAGATGGGTAGTAGCGAGGGCCGGACTTGAACCGGCGACACAGCGATTATGAGCCGCTTGCTCTGCCTGACTGAGCTACCCCGCCGTGCTGGTCGGTGTGGACCGGATTGCAAGGATACCGGATGCTCACCTGACCTCGGAAACGCGAATTCCCGGATCGAGGATCGGGGAACCGGCGTTCCGTGGGCCCCGCGGGCCGTCCCCCAGGGTACCCGGTGGATGTGGGTGACCCGGCGAACGCCCTGCTGGAACCGGTGGGACGGTATCACAGGGCCCCGTTTGGAGCGAATCGGTCCGCGGCCGCCCGTCCCGGCGCGCGGGGAGGTTCTTCCCCGCCGCGGCGGGCCGCGGTCCGGAACGACGAAGGCCGCCGTCCGATCGTTCGGATGGCGGCCGTGGTGCCGTTGAGCCCCTTTACGGAATCGAACCGTAGACCTTCTCCTTACCATGGAGACGCTCTGCCGACTGAGCTAAAGGGGCTTGCGTCGTTCGCGCAGGGAAAACGATACACGGACTCGGGACCGCGCGCGAACTGGATTCCCCCGGACGCCGCCGGCAGGCGTTTCCGCTGGTCAGCGCAGTAGGTTCCGGGCGATGACGAGCTGCTGGATCTGGCTGGTGCCCTCGTAGATCCGGAACAGCCGCACGTCGCGGAAGAACCGTTCGACGGAGACGCCGCGCATGTAGCCCATGCCGCCGAAGACCTGGACGCCGCGGTCGGCGACGCGTCCGACCATCTCGGAGCAGAAGTACTTGGCGCAGGACGGGCCGAGCTTGGTGTCCTCGCCGGCGTCGTAGGCGCGGGCGGCCTCCAGGACCATGGACCGCCCGGCGTACAGCTCGGCCTGGGAGTCGGCGATGAGGCCCTGGATGAGCTGGTATTCGCCGATGGCGCTGCCGCCCTGGCTGCGGTTCTTGGCGTAGTCGACGGTGTCGTCGAGGATGCGCTGGGCGAGGCCGACGCAGAGGGCGGCGATGCTGAGGCGGCCGTGGGCGAGGGACGCCATGGCGGTGCGGAACCCGGTGCCCTCGGGTCCGACCATCGCGGACGCGGGGACGCGGACGCCGTCGAAGAACACCTCGGCGGTGTGCGCGCCGCGCTGGCCCATCTTCTGGTCGGCGGGGCCGACGCTGAGGCCGGCGGTGCCGCTCTCGACGAGGAAGGTGGAGATGCCGCGGGAGCCGGTTCCGCCGGTCCGGGCGAAGACCATGAAGACGTCGGCCTCGGGGGCGTTGGTGATGAACCGCTTGGCGCCGTTGATGACGTAGTCGTCGCCGTCGCGGGCGGCGGACGTGGTGAGCGTGCTCGGGTCGGAGCCGGCCTCGGCCTCGGTGAGCGCGAACGCGCCGACGATCTCGCCGGACGCGAGGCGCGGCAGCCACGCGGCCTTCTGCTCGTCGGTCCCGGAGTGCACCAGGACCTGCCCGGCGATGCCGTTGCTGGTGCCGAACATGGAGCGGAACGCGGGGCTGGTGTAGCCGAGCTCGAAGACGAGCCGGACCTCCTCGCTCAGCGACAGGCCGAGCCCGCCGTACTCCTCGGGCAGGGCGTACCCGAACAGGCCCATGTCCCGGGACGTCCGCCGCAGCGGCTCCGGGATCGCGTCGGTCTCCTCGATCTCCTCCTCGCGGGGGACGACCTCGTCGCGGACGAAGCTGCGGACGGCCTTGAGCACGTCGGCGAAATCCTGTGGCTCCATGCCGACATTCTAGAATTAGATTCCACAATGTTCGCGCCGCGCCCCCGCTGTGCCAGGGTGATCACCTATGAGTGCGGCGCTCCACCAGGTCGTCGACGAGATCGTCCGTGCGGCGCTCGTCGAGGACCGGTCCTTCAGTGATCTCCTCCCCCGGCTGATGCGCGAGGCGCAGACGGCCTCCGCCGACGCGAAGGCGGCGGCGCTGCCCCGGATGGCGGAGGGCATCGCCGAGGCGCCGGTGAACCTCGGCGGATGGCTCGCGGTGGTGTCCGGCGCCTGGATCGAGGACGGCGCCGACCCCGATCCCGTCGGCCGCGCCGTCGTCCACCGGCTCACCGAGGCGACCGCGGCGGCGCTCGCCTTCGGCAACGCCTGGACGGAGGCGACCGGCGGCAAGCCGCCCGACATGGAGGAGGGGCAGCCCTCCCAGCAGGTCTTCGACACGGTCCGGCCGGTGCTCGGCGACGGCACCGTGACCGCGATGATGTCGTGGTTCGCGCTGCCGCAGTTCGCGATGGCGTCCAGCACCGTCCTGCAGACGTCCCCGGCCACCCGGACCGGCCTGGACGACCGCGACTTCCGCGCGTTCGCCGCCGGGAAGGCCGCCGAGTACCTCCCGCACATGGACCACGTCCAGGCGCTGCTGCGGGTGCTGGACGGCGAGCGGATCCTCGTCCTGGACCGCGCCACCCGGCACGGCTGGACGGTCACCATCGGCGGCATCGGCGACAACTTCCAGCTGCACGTCCTGCTCGGCGGCGCCCTCATCGGGCGTCCCGGCTGCATGCCCGGCACCCCGCCGCCGCCCGAGATCGTCGCGTGCTTCCTCGACGCGGACGCCCCGCCGGGCCCGCCGGTCACCTCCAGCCCGTGGAACCTCGTCGACGCCCACGGCGAGTGGATCTACAACGAGGGGGTGCCCGCCGACATCCCGGCCGTCAACGGCACCCGCGTCGTCGTCCTCGACCCGCCGTCCTACCAGCGCACCTTCCCGGCCGGCCGCCGGTTCCCGCGCATGCCCGCGACCCTCCACGTCGACGGCATGCACCTCCCCGAAGACCTGGCGGCCTGGTGGCGGTGTATTCACAATCCCGGCCCAGGGGCCTCGCCTAGCGGCTCGGCCCCTGACCGTGCTTGAGCGAGCGCGACCTCGCTCCGCGAGCTTCCCGGCGGGGCTTGCCTCCGGCATCGCCCCGCCGGTCAGATAACGCGCTCGCGCGGTGGCTGGCCTAGAAGCGGACGAGGACGGCGGTGGCGTCGTCGTAGCGCTTGCCGCGCGCGAACGTCTCCGTCTCCTCGACGGCCCTGGTCCGCCGGACGAGCTCGCGCGGGCCCTCGTCGTCCAGCACGCGCAGCAGGCCGTCCCAGTCCAGCCGGCCGAACCGCTCGACCAGCCGGGACGCGCCGTCGCTCAGCACCGCCGCCCGCCGCAGGCCCGCGACCGGCACCTCGCCGGTCAGGCCCTCGTACGCCGCCTCCGGCTTCGTGCTCGCCACCCAGAACCCGCCCGGGCTGTTGCGCGACGTCCGGACGGACTCCAGGGTGTAGCTCGGCAGCCGGTCGACCCGGTCGTCGCGGATCACCCGGACCTCCCCCACGTCCAGCACGATCGGCGAGTCCGCCAGCACGAACCACTCGACGGCGCCGCCGCGCCGCCGCAGCAGCGACACCGTCGCGGACGGGCTGTCCGGGTTCTCCAGGTCGCAGGTCCCGGTGTGCGCCTCCCCCGTCACCTTGATCGCCTCGGCGACGAGGTCCGGCAGCGGCTTGCCGTCCTCCAGCGCCATCCGCGCCGCGATCTGCCCGCCGAGCCGCCGCACGAGCCACGCCGGGTCGTGCGCGCAGCCGCTGTCCACCCCCGGCGGCGCCGTCGCCCCGTCCAGCAGCACGACCCACCCCGGCCCCGCCGCGACGAAGTCCTCGTTCGGCCGTCCCGGGGTCGCCTCGCTCACATAGCTCACCTGCACGAACCCAGGTCTACCCGCTCCGGCCCGACATGCCCGAAACGTCCACGAAACCCTCACCCTCCGTCCCGTGAACCTTGCCCTGAGCAGGGATCACTCCTCGATGTCGACGCCGAACGCGCGCGCGAGCCCGGCGAGCCCGAACTCGTGCCCCTGGCCGACCACCCGCAGCCGCCACACCCCGCCGCGCCGGTACAGCTCCGCGAGCAGCATCGTCCGCTCGCTGGTCCCCGCGTCCAGCGTCGCCTGGACGAACGCGCTCTCCGCGTCGTCCGGCCCCACGACCAGCTCGACGGCGCCCAGCTCACCGAACGTCGCGTCGCCGTCGATCGCGGCCGCGACGGTGACGTTCCGCACGGCCTCGGGCAGCGCCGCGAGGTCCACGACGACCTGCTGCTCGGCCGGGCCGTCCGCCACCAGCCGCACCGACCCGTCCGGTGTCTCGGCGGCGTTGTAGAAGACGAAGTCCTCGTCGCCGGACACCTGGCCGTCCTCGTCCAGCGCGAACGCCACCACGTCCACCTCGCAGGACGGATGCCGCACCCACGACGCCTCGACCGTCCACCGCCCGCCCTGCGGCAGGTCGACGGCGCCGCCGCGCGGCAGGACCCGCGGCCCCGCGCGCACCGGCCCGCGCTCGGGCGCCTGCAGCCAGCTCTCCTCGTGGACGGGAAGCTCCAACTTCGCGACCCGTTCCATGCGGCGGTCGTCCCGGTCGAGGGCCACCACGTCGGTGACGCTCGCCGAAAGGTTGATCGCCGCCGCCCCTCCCAGTTCCACGACCCGGCTTCGCGCCTCGGACGCCTTCGGATGCGTCCCGCCGAGCACGAGCACCCGCCGCCCGTCCAGCGGCTTTTCCGAGGCGGAGGCTTCCAGCGGCCGCGCGATCTCGGGTCGCGTGGACGCTGGCGCGTGCCCGGCGGCAGGACGCGGTTCACCATGCGCAATGCCGGGACGGACATCGTCCAGCAGCCGCAGGAAAGTGCGCTCGTCGATGACCGGGACGCCGTTCTCCCGCGCCTTGCGGGCCTTGGCCGTCCCGGAACCGCCGTTATTGGTCACGAGCACGCTGGTGAACCGGCTGACCGATCCCATGACGTTCAGCCCGGCGGCCACGGACCGCGCGACGAGTTCCTCACGCGGAACGTCCGTCTCCCCGGTAATGGCGACCTTCATTCCCTGCACGAGTGGTGCGCCGTCTTCCATCCGTCCCGGACACGTGAACGCGCAACGAACCTTCGGAGCGGACGGCCGGAAAAACCCGTTCTGCTTGGGCGGACACGTCACCAGCGGCAACCGCATCCCCAGCCGCGCCGCCTCGTCGAGCGACCCCCGCAGCACCCCGGCGAGGGCCCGGACGTCCTCCCTCGCGTCATGCGCCCTTCCCATCCGCACGCCGTAATGCGCGGCCAGCGTGGCGAGCTTCAGATCTTGTGTCGCCGGAGCCAGACGCCGGTTCAGGGCGAGCGTGCACAGCCTCGACCGGACCGGGAGGCTCTTGCCCGCCCGCGCGAACTCCTGGGCGAGGAATCCGTAGTCGAAAGGCGCGTTGTGCGCCACGAGGACCCGTCCTTCGAGCATTTCCGCGACCCGCTCGGCGACCTCCCCGAACTTCGGCGCCCCCTTCAACCGATCGGCCGTCAGCCCATGAATGTGCACCGGCCCCGGATCGCATCCGGGGTCGAGCAGGGTCGAGAACTCCTCCCCCGCTTTCCCGTCCTTTCCGACCGTCGCCACGGCAATGGAGAGCGCCCTGTGCTGGACGGCCCTGAACCCGGACGTCTCCACGTCCACCAGGGCCCACTCATGAGAGAACACGACCATGGCGAAACGCTAGGCACCCCGGACCGCCGATCCGTTCCCCTGCCCACAACCGGTCACGAAAGCCAGGGAAAACCCGGCCCCGAAACCGGTAATTCATCCGGCGTGCCTCAGTGGTAGTCGTCTAGGCCGTCCGCTTTCTATGGGAAGGCTGCGGCCAGGCGTCCGTCGGCAACGAATCCGGAGACGATTGCGTCGAAGTCGCATCATTGACCGGCGCGGTCGCCGTCCGGGACAGTATGCGCTTGTGGGTCGTATCTCTGTTGTCACGGGGGCCAACCAGGGGCTGGGGTTCGCTCTCGCCGAGGGGCTGGCGCAGGGGCTCGCCGCCGGTGACGTCGTCTACCTGACGGGCCGCGACGCCGGCCGGGTCGAGGCGGCCGCGGGACGCATCGCCGCGCCGGTCGCCGCAGTCCGCAGCCGCGTGCTGGACGTGACCGAGGACGCCGCGGTGGCCGCGTTCGCCGACGAGTTGCGGCAGCGGCACGGCGGGGTGGACATCGTGTTCTCGAACGCCGCGGCGCGGCTGACGCCCGACACGCCATGGGCCGAGCTGGTGGGGCCGTTCGTGGACACCAACAATCTCGGTACAACGCGCATGCTGCGGTCGTTCTCCCCGATCCTGCGGCCTGGTGGCCGGCTGCTGGTGGTGGCCAGCGACTTCGGCACCCTGCGCAGCCTCCCCGCGAGCCTGCACGGACGGTTCGACACGGGGACGATGTCGCTCGACGACGTCGACGCCGCCATGCTGGCCTGGCGGGACGCGGTGATCGCCGGGACGGCCGCCGCCGAGGGCTGGCCCGACTGGATCAACGTCCCGTCCAAGGTGGGGCAGGTCGCCGCGGTACGGGTGCTGGCCCGTGAGCGCCGGAAGCGGGACGAGGCCGACGCCACGCTCGTCGCGGCGGTGTGCCCGGGACTGGTGGACACCGCGGCGTCGCGGCCCTGGTTCGAGAACATGGCCGAGGCCCAGACGCCCGAGGAGGCCGCCGCCACTCTGCTCCGGCTGGCGCTCGACCCGGTCCGTCCGGAAACGTACGGTGAGCTCGTGCAGTTCGGCGAGGTCCGGCCCTGGCGGTGATGCCGCGCCGAGTTCCCATTCGTCCAAGACCCGGGCGGGCTGCGGTGATTAGCGTCCGAGGCATGACGACGAACTCGGACGAGCGGCTCCCCGTTCACCGTGCGCCCGGCGAAGGACGCCACTACGACATGGGCCGCATCAACGCGGTGTTCAAGGCGGACGGAGCGGAGACGGCCGACCGCTACTCGATCTCGGAGTGGTGGATGGAGCCGCACACGACGGGGCCGGGCGCCCACGTCCATCCGGAGGACGACGTCTTCTACGTCCTCGACGGCACGATGACCTTCTTCGTCGGGGGCCGCTGGATCGACGCGCCCAAGGGGTCGTTCGTGCTGGCTCCCGGTGGCACGCCCCACGATTTCCAGAACCGCACCGGCGAGCGGGCGGGGGCGCTCAACATCTCCGTGCCCGGGGCCTTCGAGCCGCGGATGCCGGGCATCGTCGACTGGTTCCTCCAGCACCCGCCCGGCGATCCGGCGGACGCCTAGTTCTCCCGGGTCCAGGCGGGGACGATCCGGACCTCGCGGAGCCGCCAGCCGGCGGGCGTCCGTTCCGCGGTGCAGTGCTGGCGGAGGCCGCCGGTGAAGTGGGGGGCTTGGCCGTCGCGGTAGTAGTACACGATCGAGTTGGACGAGGCGGCCGCCTGGTCGCCGTCGATGTCCACCAGCAGGTCGGTGGTGGTGTGCTGGGTGCGCTGCCCCTCGACCTCGCTCTGCCGCATGAAGCCGACGACCTTGTCGAGGCCGCGGAGTTCGCCGCCGCGTGGCGAGTGGACCGCCACGTCGTCGGTGAAGACGGTTCCGGCGTCGTCCCACCGGCCCTCGTCGAGCAGGCGGGCGAAGCGGGTGAGCAGGTCGGCGATCTCGATCCGGTCGGCGGCCGGCGCGTCCGTGGGCATGGTGACCTCATTCCGTTGGTATAACCAACATTGGGATGACCAACCATATAGCCATTCGTTGGTCATGCCAACATCAGGGAGGCGGCGGTGCGCCTCAGGCCGCCCCGGCCCGGGCGTGCGCGCGGACCTCGCCGAGGTACTCGGCGATGGCGTCGCGGTTGCGGGCGAGGCACTCGATCCGCCGGCTCATGCGGTCGAGCTCGGCCTCCAGGGTCGCGAGCATCTCCGGCGTGGCGTCGGAGAAGACGATGCGCCGGGGCTTGTCCAGGCAGGGCAGGATCTGCTTGATGATGCGGGTCGGCAGCCCCGCGTCCAGCAGCCCGCGGATCTGCAGGACGCGGTCCACGCTCCGCTCGTCGTAGTCGCGGTAGCCGTTCGCGCAGCGCTCCGAGACGATCAGGCCCTGCTCCTCGTAGTAGCGCAGGAGCCGGCGCGAGACGCCGGTCAGTTCGGAAAGCCGCCCGATGCGCATATGACCCACCTCACGCGGTGCCGCCTTGACCTTCACATGGATGTGATGGTTTGACGATACCCGCCATGACCACCGAGAGCATCGGCCGGCCCGCCGATCCGCGGGCGCGCATCCGCGACGAGAGACTACCCATGGCCGCGCTGACGGCCCTGGCCACGGCCGTCTTCATCACCAGCCTGACCGAGACGCTTCCCGCCGGCGTCCTCCCCGCGATGAGCGGCGGCCTGCACGTCAGCGAGTCCGCGGCGGGCCAGGCGGTGACGGTCTACGCCGCCGGCACCGCCCTCACCGCCATCCCGCTGACCGCCGCCACCGCCGGATGGCGGCGCAGGCGGCTGCTCCTGACGGCCATGGCCGGGTTCGCCGCGGCCAACACGGTCACCGCCGTCTCGTCCGACTACCCGCTGACCCTGATCGCCCGGTTCGTCGCCGGCGTCGCCGCCGGGCTCGCGTGGGCGCTGCTCGCCGGGTACGCCCGCCGCATGGCACCGGCCCGCCTCCAGGGCAAGGCGGTCGCCATCGCCATGTCCGGCATCCCGATCGCCCTCTCCCTCGGCGTCCCCGCCGGGACGTTCCTCGGCCGGACGCTCGGCTGGCGGGCCCCGTTCCTGATCATGACGGGCCTCACCGTCGTGCTGCTCGCCTGGATCCTCGCGGCCGTCCCGGACCATCCGGGGCAGCGCGCGCAGGAACGGCCCGGGATGCTGCGGGCGCTGGCCGTCCCGGGCGTCGCGCCCGTCCTGTTCGTCACGCTCGTCTTCGTCCTGGCGCACACCATCCTGTACGCCTACATCGCCGCCTTCCTCGACCATGCCGGCATGGGCGGCTCGACCGACCTGGTCCTCCTCGCCTTCGGGATCGCCTCCCTGGCGAGCATCTGGTTCACCGGCGCGCACATCGACCGGCGGCTGCGCGCCCTCACCATCGGCAGCGTCCTGCTGGTCGGCGCCGCCGCGGGCGTCCTCGGCGCGACGGACGGCACCGAGGTGCTCGTCTACCTGGCGGCGGTGCTGTGGGGCCTCGGCTGGGGAGGCGTCCCCACGCTGCTGCAGACGGCCGCCGCCGACGCGGGCGGCAGCCACGCGGACGCCGCCCAGGCCATGCTTGTCACCCTGTGGAACGTCGCCATGGCCGCGGGCGGGATCATCGGCGGCGTCCTGCTCGACGCGCTCGGCACGGCGTCCCTTCCCTGGAGCGTCCTCCTGCTGCTGGTCCCCGCCTTCGTCGCCGTCGCGGGCTCCCGCGCCCACGGCTTCCCCGCGACGTCCGAGTGAATCCGGGCCGCAAGGGGTGCGGGCGCCCGTCCCGCGCCCCTTGGCCGCGGCCGGCCCGGCGGTCAGGCCTTGCCGTCGAAGGCGTCCTGCAGCGCCTGGACGTCCAGCTTCTTCATGGCGAACATCGCCTTGGTCGCCCGGGCCGCCGCCTCCTGGTCCGGCGAGGTGATCATCTCGTGCAGCGCGCGGGAGTCGATCTGCCAGGACAGCCCGTACCTGTCCTTCAGCCACCCGCAGGGGCCCTCCTCACCGCCGTCCGCGGTGAGCTTCTCCCACAGCTCGTCGATCTCCTCCTGCGAGTCGCAGGTGACGTGGACGGACACCGCCTCGTCGAAGTGGAACTGCGGCCCGCCGTTGAGGCCCATGAACCGCTGCCCGTCCAGCTCGAACAGCACGAGCATGACCGAGCCCGTCTCGCCCGGCCCGACCTCGCCGTACGGCACGATGTCGGTGATCCGCGAGTTCTTCACGAGCGACGTGTAGAACCTCGCCGCCTCCTCGGCCTGGCCGTCGAACCACAGGCATGTGCTGATCTTCCCCATGTCTCCCCGCTCCTGACGCTCGTCGGTGGGTCACTACCAGGGCAGACTGCCCGGCCACCCGGAATTCATCGCCGCCCGCTCACCAGTCCCGCCACCGGTCCGTGAGGGCGGCCGGGTCGAGGCCCTGCCGGCGCGCCAGCGCCTCGACGTCGACGCCGGCGCCGGTGAGCGCGCGGTCGATGTACTCGCAGAGCTCTTCGCGGTCGATCGTGTCGAAGTCCGCGCCGCCGGTGCCGTCGACGTCGTTCAGCGCGACGACGACGTGCTCGACGGCGGCCATGACGGCCTCGTCGGAGGTGATGTCCGCGGCGGACAGCTCGGCCTCGAACGCGTGCAACGCCCGGTCGACCCACGCCAGGAAGGTCTCGGGACGCGTGCCGAGCCGGCGCCAGCTCTCGGTGGGACGGTCGATCATGCCGGAACGGTAGCGGCCGCGTCCGACATGCCGTAGCGATCATGGGATGGCTTCGAGTTCGAGCTGCTCGGCGACGGGGGCCGGGGCGGGCGGGGGCGGCGGCGGGACGGGGCGGCCGCGGCCGGGCCACCACCAGTTCGCGTGGCCGAGCAGGCTCATCAGCGCGGGGACGAGGA
Organism: Actinomadura sp. NPDC048394; assembly: GCF_040651755.1. Taxonomy (NCBI): domain Bacteria; kingdom Bacillati; phylum Actinomycetota; class Actinomycetes; order Streptosporangiales; family Thermomonosporaceae; genus Actinomadura; species Actinomadura sp. NPDC048394. Next base: position 29,575 of record NZ_JBEZJL010000070.1, read on the forward strand.
CGAGCCGGACGATCGTGGCGTCCACCGCGACCGCGACGGCAAGGCCGAGCGCCATCATCTTGACGGTCGGGTCCGGCTGCGGGACGAACCCGGCGAACACGAAGATCATGATGAGCGCGGCGGAGGTGATCAGCCGGGCGGTGGCGCCGATGCCGATCACCACGCTCTCGTGCGGGTCGCCGGACCGCTCGTACTCCTCCTTGATCCGCGACAGCAGGAACACCTCGTAGTCCATGGACAGCCCGAAGATCAGCGCGAACATGAACAGCGGCACGAACGACATGATCGGGATGGCCTGGTCGACGCCGAGCAGGTGGACGCCCCAGCCCCACTGGAACACCGCGGTGACGACGCCGAACGAGGCGCCGATCGACAGCAGGTTCATCAGCGCCGCCTTGACCGGGACGACGATGGACCGGAACGCGATGACCAAAAGCAGCAGCGCGACGCCGACGACGGCGATGACGACGGACTTCATCCGGGAGCCGACGGTGTCGGCGATGTCGATGATCGCGGGGTTCTCGCCGCCGAGGTAGACCTTCGCGCCGGGGTGGGCGTCGCGGACGGCGGGGATCGCGACGTCGCGGAGCCGGTGGACGAGGTCGGTGGTGGACTGCTCGTGCGGGGCGTCGCGCGGGACGACGGTCAGGATCGCGGTGGTGCCGGTGACGACGGGCTCGCCGACGGAGACGACGCCGGGGACCTCGGAGATCCGCTGCTTGAGCTCCTGCGCGATGAGCGTGGCCTGCTTGTCGGGCTTCTTGCTGAGGTCGGGGGCGCCCTTCACGGCGGGCGCGGCGGGCGCCGCCTGTTCCGGGGGAGGCGGGCCGGTGAGGCCGCCGAGGCCCTCGGGTCCCTTCACGACCGGCGCCTTGCGCTTGACGGTCCGCTCCGGGCCGGGCGCCTTCGCGACGACGACGAACGGGCTGTACTGGCCGGCGCCGAACTCCCGCGCGACGATGTCGTAGGCCTGCCGCGCCTCCATCCGCTTCGACGACATGCTGTCGGCCATCACGCCGAACCGCAGGCTGAGCGTCGGGACGGCGAGGGCGAGCAGGACGAGGGTCGCGACGATCGCGTACGGCCAGGCGTGCCGGTCGACGTGCCGGCCCCACGCCGTCCAGCGGGCGGACGAGCGGTCGGGGCGGACGCGCGGCAGCCGGTACCGGTCGATGCGGGGGCCGAGGGCGCCGAGGACGGCGGGCAGCAGGGTGAGCGCGGCCACCACCATGATCGCGACGGCGACGGCGGCGGCGAGCCCGATCCGGCCGATGAACGCGATCCCGGACAGGAACAGCCCGCAGATCGCGAACACGACCGTCCCGCCGGCGAACACGACGGCGTGGCCGGAATGGGCCATGGCGCGGCCGACGGCGGTCTCGACGTCGTCGCCGTCGGCGAGCTGCTGCCGGTAGCGGGTGACGATGAACAGGGCGTAGTCGATGCCGGCGCCGAGGCCGAGCATCGCGGCGACCATCGGCGCGGTCGGCGCCATCTGGAACAGCGACGCGCCGAAGTGGATCAGCGAGTAGGCGACGGCGAGCCCGCACAGCGACACGACGATCGGGATGCCGGCGGCGAGGAACGACCCGAACGCGAGCAGCAGCACGAGCAGGGCGAGGACGATCCCGGTGGCCTCCTGCGGCCCGCTCTTCGGCTGGTTGAGGATCATCGCGGCGATGCCGCCGAACCTGACGTCCAGCCCGGTCATCCTGGCGGGCTCGACGGCCTCGTGGAGGCGGTCGAGGTCGGCGGCGCCGAGCTCGCTCATCGTGCCCTTGAAGTTGAGCTGGACGACGACGGCCTTGTCGTCCTTCAGCCCGCCCATGCCGGGGACGTAGGGGTTCTGGACGAACGCGACCCGGTCGAGCCTGCCGATGTTCTCGATCGACTGGCCGATGGTGAGGGCGACGCGCCAGTCCGCCGGGCTCGCCTCGGGCGTCTGGGAGAACACGACGGTCGCGGTGGGCCCGGTCTGCGACGGGAAGTCCTGCGCGAGGGTGTCGACGGCCTGCTGGGTCTCGGTGCCGGGCAGGCTGCTCTGCTGGACGAACATGCCGCCGTGGGTGAGGCCGAGGACGCCGGCGCCGAGTATCAGCGCGAACCAGAGCTCGAAGACGGTGCGCCGCCGGCGCACGCAGAAACGCCCCAGAGCGTCCAGAAAACCGGCCATGCTCGCAGAACAGCACGTCTCCGTGCATATTTGCAATAGATGCAACTTTGCAGTCATGGTAACGTCCGTCACATGGACGAGCGGACCGGCCTGCGCGAGCGCAAGAAGCGCCGCACCCGGCACGCCATCGCGTCCGCCGCGCTGCGGCTGTTCGCCGAGCGCGGCTACGAGGAGACGACGATCGCCGACATCGCGGCCGCCGCCGACGTCGCGCCCCGCACGTTCTTCGGCTACTTCCCGAGCAAGGAGGACGTCGTCTTCGCCGAGGTCGACGACCGGCTCGGCGAGGTCGCCGAGCGGCTCGCCACCCGCGAACCCGGCGAGACCCCCCTGGAGGCGATCCGCCGCTGCGTCGTCGACGTCCTGGAGGCGATCGTCAGCGAGCACGGCGAGTACGGGGCCGTCCAGATAGCGCTGATCCTGGAACGCCCCGGCCTGCAGGCGCGCGCGCTACAGCGCCTCACCGACACCCAGGAGAAGATCGAGGGTCTCCTACGCGAGCTGTGCCCCGGCATCGACGAGATCGACGCCGTCGCCGCGGCGGGCGTCGCCGTCGGCGGGATGCAGGCCGTCGTGGTGCACTGCCGCCGCCACGGCTACGACCCGCTCTCCATGCGGACGGCCCTGGACCGCGCCGTCACCATCGTGGAGAACGGCCTGACCACCGTCGACGCGCTGAACCGCCCCTGGGACGAACCGTCCCCCTAGAACGCCGGGCACCGGGAGCGGAGGCGCCCGCCCCCGGTGCCCGGCCCGTCGCTCCCGGCCGGGCTGGTCCTCGACCTTGATGCGGAGGCGTCGCTCCCGGCGGCTCCCGGCCGGGCTAGTCCTCGACCTTGATGCGGAGGCGGCGGAAGCCCCGCCCCTTGTTCTCCACCTTCGCCACCGTGATCCGGCCGATCTGCCGCGTCGACCCGACGTGCGTGCCGCCGTCCGCCTGCGTGTCGAGCCCGACGATGTCGACGATCCGGACGTCCTGGACCTCCGGCGGGACCAGGTTCGTCGCCGTCCGGATGATGTCGGGGATCGCGAACGCCTCGTCGCGCGGCAGCGTCCGCACGTCGATCCGCCGGTCCGCCTCGATCTCCTTGTTGCAGGCGTCCTCGACGGCCTGCTTGAACCCCGGCGGCACCTCGCGCAGATCGAAGTCCATCCGCGCCGTCAGCGGCTCCATGTTCCCGCCCGTGACGAGGCAGCCGTAGTCGCGGAACACCACCCCGCACAGCAGGTGCAGCCCCGAATGGGTGCGCATCAGCGCGGTGCGGCGCGCGTCCTCGACCGCGCCGCGCACCACCGTGCCGACCGGCGGGACGGGGTCGTCCTCCACCGGGATCAGCACCAGGTCGTCGCCCTTGCGGACGCCCGCGATCCGCGTCTGCACGCCCTGCCACAGCAGGACGCCGTGGTCCGGCGGCTGCCCGCCGCCGCCCGGATAGAACGCCGACCGGTCCAGGACGATCCCGTCCGGGCCCGCGTCCAGGACGACGGCCTCCCACTCGCGCAGCGCCTGATCGTCCAGTTCCAGCCGGGTGGTCCGCCCCAGGGTCTCCGCGCTCATGCGATCACCCTAGAACGCGCGCCGCCGCCGGCGGGACGGTTCACCAGGGGCCGTACGGGCCCATGTTCGTGCTGCCGCGCCCGCCCCCGCGCTTCTTGAACGGTGCGACGGCCGGCCGGACGTCGGCGAGGTAGACGGCGCCCGCGATGAACGCGGCGACCGGCAGGATGTTCAGCAGCAGCGCGATCGGGTGCACGCCGAGCGCGTAGGGCACCGCCGCGTACGCGCCGCCGACCACCGCCGCGACGATCAGGATGATCATCCAGAGCTTCTTGCTCTGCTTGCTCGCCGCCGCGTACGCGCCCTGCGGCACGGTCAGCGCGTCGATCAGCGCCCAGGCCTCCATCACGAACGCGATGATCAGCAGCAGCCAGAAGAAGTAGTCCAGCACACTGAAGTCCGCCATCGGTGATCAGCACTCCCGCTCGTCTCGGACGGCGACCCTCGCGTCGCGCACACTTGCGTCCCAACCTTATGCGGCCCGGCCGGCCTGGACCGGGATCCGCGGGGACCGGTCCCGATCCCGCGCCCCCGGACCGCGCGGGGCGGGGGCCGTTCACTGTCAAAGACGTCAGGGCCCGCCCGGGTGTTCCCGGACGGGCCCTGAAACCGCTGTTCAGGCGGGTGCGTGTCAGGCGTCGCTCTTCTTGGCGGAGCGGGCCTGCGGCGCGGCCTTCCTCGGCTGGGCGGCGCGCGCCTTCGGGGCGGGCTTCTCGTCCGCCTCGGCGATCGCGGCGACCTCGGCGGCCTCGCGGTGCACGACGCGCTTGCCGCGCTCGGTGAGCTCGTCGATGAACTCGACGGTGCGGGTGCCGACGTGGGTCACGTACGCGACCGCGGCGCCCGGCAGGTCCTTCGCGTCGACCTCGTCGCGGTAGCGGTCCACGGTCTTGCGGACCTCGCCGCGGTAGCGCTCGACGGTCTCGCGCACCTCGCCCTGGTACTTGGAGGCGGCCTCGCGGGCCTTGCCCTGGTACCGGGTCACCTGCTCGGGGACCTCGCGGAGCTTCTCCACCGCGAAGTCGCCGGCGCCGGCCACGGCGTAGACGGCCCTGTTCTCGCGGAGACTGCTGGCCAGCGTCATCCGACCTCTTCCTTTCCATCCTGCTCTGGGGTGTCGTGCCCGGCTTCTCCGAACACTCCGGCGGCTTCGTTCTCCTTGCGGAACGACTCGTAGATGTCGAGCAGCACCTGCTTCTGGCGCTCCGTGAGGAGGAGGTCGGCCCGGACGGCGGCCTGCACGTCGGTGTCGGCCTCGCGCTCTTCCAGGATTCCGGCCTGCACGTACAGCGCCTCGGCGGAGATCCGCAGCCCCTTGGCGATCTGCTGCAGGATCTCGGCGCTCGGCTTGCGCAGCCCGCGCTCGATCTGGCTCAGGTACGGGTTGGAGATGCCCGAGACGTCCGCGAGCTGGCGCAGCGAGATCTTCGCCCGCGTCCGCTGCTCCCGGATGTACTCCCCGATCGAGCCGACCTTCGAACTTGCCATGTCTCCACCCTGCGTCATCGTGCTTGCTATTGCAAGCACTACAGCTAGCACTCCGCCGTGAGTCCCCTCACAGTCATGGACCCGGGTGCGGACGATATCCGGCCGAAACGCGCAGAGCACCCGGCGGACGGTTCGCCGGGTGCTCTGCGCGCTTCGGACGGACGGGCGGGTGGGGCCACGCGTCACAGGGACGGGGTGGCGTAGGGGTCGTGCTCGGCGAGCAGCTTGTCGAGCCGGGCCTGGTCGACGCGGTTGGTGACCGCCGCGCTCTCCTGGCGGTCCCGGACGCACTTGGCCAGCGTGAACGTCGAGGTGATCACGTACAGCAGGCCGAGCGCCAGGAACGCCCGGACCCACGCGCTCACCGGCAGGTAGACCACGCCGGCGGCGACGGCGATGCTGGAGACCGCGAACGAGATGGCGGCCTGGACGAAGAACGCGGCGCTGCCCGACTGCGCGGGCGGAGTGGAGTTCGTCATGCCACGAGTCTCCGGCGACGCGGCGCCGCGGGCATGAGTACCCGCACTCAATTACCGATGAGTAGCTCCACGCACGCCGGGGCCCGCTTGGCATCGCGCGGGCCGGGGCCCGCCTGGCGTCGCGCGGGCCGAGGTTAGCCGGCGTCGCGGGGGCCGGGGGTCAGCTGACGTCGGAGGGCGGGACCGTCCAGGTGTTGCAGACCGACAGGTCGCGGCCCTTGAAGCCGGTGATCACCCAGCCCGCGTAGTGCCGCCCGGACCCGTGGTCGCGCTGGTCGGGCGGCAGCCGCTCGTCGCCGCGCCCCCGCACGTCGATGATCATCGCGGTGTACTGGGCCCGCGTCATCGGCAGCGTCGCCCGCTCCGCGCCGAGGAACGTCCCGGCGAAGCACTGCGCCTGCAGCTCGATGCGGCGGCTCGCCTCCGTCCGGGTCGCGGTGTCGCCCTTCTCCATCTCCGCGTCGCCGTACAGCAGGATGCCCGCCCGGTCCTGGACGTGATGGCCGTACTCGTGCGCGACGACCCGGGCGAACACCGCGTAGTGCGACAGCGGCTCGCCGCCCGACGTCTCCACCACGTTCGTCAGCCCCACGTACATCGTGTTGTTCGCCGGGCAGTAGAACGCGGACGCGCCCGGCGCCGGGTAGCTGCCGCACGGGCTCGACCCCGGCGTCTGCCAGAACACCCGGTTCGGGGAGTCGAACCGCATCCCGGCCTTCTTGAACTGCCTGCTCCACGACGCGTCCAGGCAGTCGCTCAGGACGTTCATGAACCGGCGCATGGACGCCGGGCCCGGCGCGAGCCGCGGCAGGACGCACCGCACCGGCGTCAGCGCGCCCGTCGCGTACAGCTTGTTGTCGGTCGCCGTGCTGCGCGTCGCCGTCCGCGGCGCGGCCGAACGGACGTGCGTGCCGATGCCGCCCTCGCCGCCGAACAGCGAGAAGCCGAGGATCCCGAGGACGACGACCGCCGTCAGCCCGCCGAAGATCCCCGCGATCGTCCCGCCGGCGCTACGGCGCGGCGGCCTGCGCGCCGGGACGTACCGGTACTGCGGCGGCGGACCGTAGGCAGGCGGACCGTACGGGGGCGCCGGCGGAGGCGGGGGGTAGTGACCTGCCATAGCGCAGAATCATCGCACGCGTTCCCGCTACCATTTGCGGCCATGTCTGCTCTTGCGGCGTTGTGTCGTTTGCGACCGGTGATGCTCGCGCTGGCGGCCGGTTCCCTCCTCCCCCTCGCGACCTGCGCGTCCGCGGGGGCGGCGGAGCGTCCGGCGGCGGCGGGCGAGCGCGCCGCGGCCGTCCCCGCGCGGGCCGCCGACGCCGAGCGGGTGCTGAAGGACGACGTGGCCCTCGCCCCCGGCAAGGGCGGCGTGATCCGGGTCAAGGAGACCATCGTCTACCAGTTCGCCGGGCATTCCGGGTTCCGGCGGACGTTCCCGACGCGCACCCACGAGAGCGTCACCCAGGACCGCGTCTACGAGCTCGGCGCCCTCCGCGCCACCAGCCCCGACGGCGGCCCCACCCGCGTCTCCACGTCCACCGGCGACACCGACACCACCGTCAAGGTGACCGGAAGCGGCAAGCTCACCGGCCGGCACACCGTCGTCCTCGAGTACGACCTGCGCGGCGCCATCGACCAGCTCGGCTCCGCCGAGGAGCTGCGCTGGCCCGCCGCCGGCGGCTGGCGGGTCCCCGTCGACGAGGCCGGCGCGACCGTCGACGCCACCGCGATGATCCGCAGCGTCAACTGCTTCGCCGGACCGCTCAAGAGCACCATCGGCTGCACGCAGTACTACACCAACCACGCCCACACACAGGGCGTCTACAGCCAGCGCGAGATGCTGCCCGGCGAGTACCTCACGGTCGTCGCCGGGCTCCCGCCCGGCACCACCGGCGGCCACGCGATCTACGAGCGGCGGCACACGGTCGCGACCGCGTTCTCCGTCAACGCCGTCACCGGCGGCGTCCTGCTCGGCCTGCTGGTGCTGCTCGGCGGCGGCGTCGCCGCGCTGTACCTGCTGCGCGGGCGCGACGCCCGCGTCGTCGGCAAGCACGCCTCCGTGGGCGACCAGCCCCCGGTCGTCGGCGCCGAGTTCGAGCCGCCGAACGGGGTCCGGCCCGGCCAGATCGGCACCCTGATCGACGAGCAGGCCGACGTCATCGACGTGACCGCGACGATCGTGGACCTCGCCGTCCGCGGCTACCTGCTGATCGAGGAGGAGGACCGGGCCCGCACCGGCCGCCTCGACTGGACGCTGCGCCGCCTCGACCGTCCCGTCGTCGACCTGCTCCCCTACGAGCGGATCCTGCTGGACGCGCTGATGACCGGCCGGGACGGCGCCCCCCGCGACGCGGTGAAGCTGTCCGAACTCGGCGGCACGTTCGCCACGAAGCTCGCGCAGGTCCGCGCCGCGATGTACGACGACGTGGTGAAGCAGGGCTGGTTCGCGCGGCGGCCCGACACCGTCCGGTCCCGGTGGACCGTGTCCGGCATCGCGCTGACCGTCCTCGGCATCGCCGCGACCGTCGCGCTCGCCCTCACCACCGAGTGGGCGCTCGCCGGCCTCGCGCTGATCATCGCGGGCGCCGCGCTCGCCTACGGCGGCCAGTACATGCCCGCCAAGACCGCGCGCGGCTCCACCGTCCTCGCGCACACGATCGGCTTCCGCGCGTTCCTGGAGCGCGGCGCGATCCCGGACGCCGACCACACCGGCTCCCGGCAGCGCATCGCCCTGTTCTCCCGGTTCCTGCCGTACGCGGTCGTCTTCGACGTCGTCGGCAAGTGGGCGGAGACGGTCAAGGACGCCGGCGAGCGCGCCGAGGGCGCCGACAACCTCTACTGGTACGAGGGCCCCGCCGAGTGGGACCTGTCGAACTTCGCCGAGTCGATGCGCACCTTCACCCTCGCCACGTCCGGCTCGATCTCCCAGTCCCGGGGCCTCTGACCGCCGCGGTCGGGCCCGCGACGGCGCCGGGAGGGGACTCGGCGGCCGCCGCGGGCTCGGACGGCGCCTGCCGATTCGGGGGGTGGGTGTGGGTGGCCGTTCCGGCAGGCGCCGCGTCCGGGGGGATCCACGGCGAGGGGCGCGTCACTTGATCTGGCGGATGTTCCCGGCGTGCCGCTTGTGGATCCAGCGGAGCGGGTCGAACTTGCGCCACGTCGCGGCGGCGCGCGCGTTCGCGGCCCGTTCCCGCTCGGCGGCGTCGCGCGCGGCGGCCTCCCGGCGCGCGGCCTCCGCGCGCTCGGCCTCCAGCCGCGCCAGCTCCCGCTCGGCGGGGGTGAGCGCCGGGTCGCGCCGGTTGCGCTGCGACGGGCTGCCGCGCAGGATGCCGCCCGTCACGTCGCCGCGGTGCGGCATCTGCGGGTCCCGGCCCACCGGCCGCTTGCGCTCCTTGGACGCGACGATCGTGAGGACCAGCCAGCCCGCGATCGCCAGGAAGATCACCACGGGCCCGATCGTGTACAGGTAGATGTCCCCGATGTGAACGGAACTGCCGAGCATGTGGCGACACCTCCTCGCCCCAGACCGGTACCCGGTGTCCGGATTTCAACCATCCGCCCGCCCACGGCCCCGCCGCCGCGTCCCCCCACGCCACGGGTCCCGAGTCGCGGCCCCGCACGTCTCCACACCGCGGCCCCAGCAGTAGGCGGCCCGCGCCTCCGGGTCCTGAGGGGTCATGGCCCCGCGACGTGGGACGCGCCCCCCGCACGGGAGACGGGTAGCGGCATTTCGTAAGATGTCTGACATCTTACAGAGGGAGGTCATGGTGGCGCTGAGTCCCGTCCCGAGCGGCTCGACCGTCGACGCCGTGCTCGACCAGCTCCAGCGGCAGGTCAGCGGCGGCTCCTGGCCGGTGGGCGAGCGCATCCCCGGCGAGCTGAACCTCGCCGCGCAGCTCGGCGTGAGCCGGCCCGCCGTCCGCGAGGCGATCCGCGCGCTGTCGCACTGCGGAGTGCTGGAGGTGCGCCGCGGCGACGGCACCTACGTGCGCAGCAGCGCGGACCCGCGCCCGCTGCTCGGCGGCGTCGCGCACGCGTCGGCCCGGGACGTCTTCGAGGTGCAGCTCGCCTACGACGTGCAGGCGGCCCGGCTGGCGGCGCGCCGCCGCACGGCCGCCGACCTGGAGCGGCTCGAGGAGCTGCTGCGCGCCCGCGACGAGGCCACCGGCGCGGACGAGCACGGCGCCGCCGAGTTCGGCGCCGCGGACGCGCGCTTCCACCTCGGCGTCGCCGAGGCGAGCGGCAACCCGGTCCTCATCGAGGCGATGCGGTTCTTCATCGTCCGGCTCGGCGAGGCGATGCGCGCCGTCCGGCTCGACCACGAGGTGCCGGAGGCCGGTCCGGCCCGGCACCGGGCGGTGCTGGACGCGATCGCCGCGTCCGACCCGGACGCCGCCGCCCGCGCCGCCGCCGCGGTCGTCGAACCCACCCTCGCCGTCCTGGACACCCTCCTCGCCCACCCCACCCCAAAACCAACACCACCGGCCAGCGCCGGGCGAGCCCAGCCAACCAACGCCGCCCAGGCTCGGGTGGCCGGTGGGGAGGGGCGGTGACGGGGCGGCGGGGCGGGCTGCTCGGGTCGGTGCTGCTGATCGTCCTGGTCGCGGTCAACCTGCGGCCGGCGATCTCCGCGGTCGGGCCGGTGCTGACCGAGATCCAGGACGCCTTCCACCTGTCCGGGACGGCCGCGGGGGCGCTCACCACGCTGCCGCTGGTGTTCTTCGGCTCCTACGGGCTGCTCGCCCCCTTCCTGCGGCGGCCGCCGCGCAGCGAGACGCTGCTGGTCACCGCGATGGGCCTGCTCATCATCGGGCTGCTGCTGCGGCTCGTGGACGCGCCCTTCCCGCTGTTCGCCGGGTCCCTGGTGGCGGGGATCGCGATCAGCGTCGGCAACATCGCGATGCCCGCCATCATCAAGCGCGACCATCCCGACTCGATCACCACCGTCACCGCGGTGTACACGCTCGCCGTCAGCGGCGGCGCGTCCATCTCGTCCGGGCTGGCGGTGCCGATCGAGGACGCGTTCGGCTCGTCGTGGCGGCTGCCGCTCGGGCTGCTGGCGGTGCCCGCGGCGATCGCCGGCCTGATCTGGCTGCCGAAGGCGGTACGGGCCTCCCGCGCCGCGCGCTCGGCACCGTCCGCGCCGCCCTCGCGGGCCGCCGCTGCGCTGGTGTGGCGCACCGGTCTGGCCTGGCAGGTCACGGTGTTCATGGGCCTCCAGTCGCTGCTGGCATACGTGGTGCTCGGCTGGCTGCCGACGATCTGCCAGGACCGCGGGATGAGCGACACTGCCGCCGGCTACGTCCTGGCGCTGACCGCGGCGATCCAGGCGGTCGGCTCGCTGGGCGTGCCGCTGCTGGAGCGCCGGATGCGCGACCAGCGGCCGCTGGTGACGCTGACGTGCACGCTGTGCGTGGTCGGGTTCGCCGGGGTCGCCTGGGCGCCGATCGCCACGGTGTGGCTGTGGGCGGTCGTCCTCGGCATCGGCCAGGGCCTCGGGTTCGCCACCGCGCTGTCGTTCATCGGCCTGCGCGCGCACGACGCCGCGACCGCGGCGCAGCTGTCCGGCATGGCGCAGGGCGTCGGCTACGTCATCGCGGCCCTCGGCCCCCTCGTCATCGGCGCGCTGCACGACGCCACCGGCGGCTGGACCGTTCCGATGATCGCCGTGCTGGCGGTCTGCGCGGCGCTCGCCGTCCCCGGCCTGCCCGCCGGACGCAACCGGACGCTCGGTTCACCGGCCCCGATACCGGCCCCTGAGGTTAATGCGGCGAATTAACGGACACACCCGTAGGCGTCCCCGTAACGGCCGACCATCGGGAGGTGGACGGGATGCTCGCCATGGCCTACGCCAACACCGACCCCATCGGACCGATCTTCTGGGCATGGATCATTCCGGTGCTCGCGACGGTGGGGCTGCTGGCCTGGCTCTATGTCACGGTCACCGCGTCGTCGCGGAAGGTCCATCCGGAGCGCCGCAACGACCAGACGAACCATCGCGGCATGGAGCAGGGCGGGCTGTACTACTACCGTCCCGGCATGTTCTCGCACAGCTACCCGCCCACGTCCGAGCAGGACGAGGAGTTCTTGTACGAGAACCCGCAGCCGGGCCGTGAGCCCCGCGTCCAGACCGGCAGGGGGCTGGCCAACAAGACCCTCAAGGAGCGCGCCAAGATCGTCAAGGAGAGGGCGGCCCTGAAGGACGAGGTCGACTCCCTGAAGCGCCCCAAGCACGACAGCTGACCACGCACCCAGCTCCTGACCACGCACCCAGCCCCGCTCAGGCCCCGGCCACCCGCCGGGGCCTGACCCTTGCCCCCGCCCGCCAAGCGGGGACGAGCAGGGACCGAGCAGGACCGTGGGATGAGCCCGGCGCAGGCCGGTGGCCCGCCGCAGGACCGTCGGAGGAGCCCGGCGCAGGGCGGTCACCCGGCGCAGGCCGGTGGCCCGCCGCAGGACCGTCGGAGAAGCCCGGCGCAGGCCGCTGGCCCGCCGCAGGCCGGTGGCCCGGCGCAGGGCGGTGGCCCGCCGCAGGACCGTCGGAGGAGGCCGGCGCAGGGCGGTGGCCCGGCGCAGGTTGGTCGCGCGGCGCAGGTTGGTGGTTCGGCGGGGACGTTGCCGGCGCCGTGGCCCCTAGGAGCGGCGTGCGGCGGGGCGGGGTCAGGTGGGGGCGGGGAAGGCGTCGGGGGCGGGGCGGATGGCTCCCACCGTCGCGTCGCCGCCGTGGAGGGGGACGGTCGCCAGGTCGTCGAGGGCGCTCGGGGCGGCCTGGTCGATGCCCAGGGCGCGGAGCAGGGCGACGGTCACCGGCGTGCGGGCCCGCATGGCGCCGTCGTCGATCTTGACGGCCCCGGCGCGGCCGTCGGTGAAGGCGAACGCGTCCACGCCCTCGGCGCCGCACTTGACGAGCAGGCCCGGGACGGCGTCCATGAGCAGGCGCTCCTCGCGGCGGGTCCCGGACGTCCATTGCGGGTGCGCGCGCATCGCGTCGGCGACGCGGCGCTCGGGGGTGCCGGGCCCGGCGAGGACGAGGGCGCGGAACGCGCGGGCGACGCCGGCCACCGAGACGGCGAACAGCGGCGCGCCGCAGCCGTCCACGCCGACGGCGCCGACGGTCTCGCCGGTGAGCTCCTCGACGACGGCGCGGACGGCGAGCTGGAGCGGGTGGCCGTGGTCGAGGTAGCCCTCGGTGGGCCATCCCGCGGCGACGCAGGTCGCGAGCATGGCGGCGTGCTTGCCGGAGCAGTTCATCCGCATCCGGGAGGGGCCGCCGCCCGTGCGCGCGACCTCCTGCTGGGTTTCGGGGTCGAGCGGCCACTGCTCGGGGCAGCGCAGGTCGGCGGCGCCGAGGCCCGCCCCGGCGAGGATCTTCTCGACGCCCTCGACGTGGAAGTCCTCGCCGGAGTGGCTGCCGGCGGCGAGGGCGAGCAGCTCGCCGTCGAGGTCGAGGCCGGACCGCAGCATCGCGACGGCCTGCATCGGCTTGTTCGCCGAGCGCGGGAAGACCGGTTCCTGCGGCGCGCCCGCGCGCACCGCCGGTTCGCCGCCGGCGTCGAGGCCGATCGCGGCGCCGCGGTGCCGCGACTCCACGAACCCGGACCGCTCGACCTCCACGAGTACGGGATTGATCTGCACTGCGCCCCCTGTCGTCGGTGAACGCGGGCCGGCCGGGCCCGCGTGTCTCCATGGTGGTTACCCACCGCACCGAAGTGAACCCGAACCGCATTCTGTGGATAACGGTCCGGGGCCGATGATGTCCAGCCAGGTCAGCGCTGTTTGACGCCCAAAAGGGTGCGAGCGTCGGCGGCCGGCATCGCGGGGCGCTGCGCCAGAGCGGCGGCCGATGCCGCCCGCTCCACGAGCTCCACGTTGGCGCTCACGGGCCGTCCCTTGGCGAAGGTGACCGTGTCCTCCATGCCGACCCTCAGGTGCCCACCGGCCGACAGAGCCGCGAACAGGACGGGCAGGGACGTCCGGCCGATACCGGTGGCCGACCACGTCGCCCCTTCAGGGAGCGCGTCAACGGCCGCGACGAGCGTGCGCGCGTCCCCCGGCATGCCGCCGGGAACGCCCATGACGAGATCGCAGTGCACGTGACCGCCGTACGGGAGGCCGTGCTTGTCCAGCAGGCGGTGCAGCGACGCCACCTGTCCGAGGTCGAACAGCTCGAATTCGGGCACGACCTCCAGTTCCTGGGTGCGCTGGTACAGCTCCACCATGAACGGCCACGGGTTCATGAAGACGTCGTCGCCGAAGTTGACCGTGCCGCAGGTGAGCGAGCACATGTCCGGCGCGGCGTCCAGTACGCGCAGGCGGTCCTCGTAGGGGTCGGTGACGGCTCCCCCCGTGGACAGTTGGACGATCAGCCCCGTGCTCTCCCTCAGCGCCGCGACCGTGTCCCGCAGGCGGGACGGGTCGAGGGTGGGCCGCGCGTCGTCGTCGCGGATGTGCACGTGGATGACGGCCGCGCCGGCCGCCTCGCATTCCTTGGCCGTCTGGACCAGTTCATCCAGGGTGACGGGCAGGGCGGGAACGTCCGCCTTGGCGGACTCCGCGCCCGTGGGCGCCACCGTGATGAGCGTCGTTGCTCCCATAGGCGGCAGAATGCATGGTCATGCGTGCCGTAGTCCAGAGGGCGAGTCAGGCGAGCGTGTCCGTGGAGGGGCGCGTCGTGGGGCAGATCGACGGGCCGGGCCTCATGGTCCTGGTGGGGGTGACGCACGACGACGACGAGGCCAAGGCCCGCAGGATGGCCGCGAAGCTGTGGGGCCTGCGCATCCTCAAGGACGAGAAGTCGTGCTCGGACGTGAACGCGCCGCTGCTCGTGGTGAGCCAGTTCACACTCTACGGAGACGCGCGGAAGGGACGCCGGCCGACCTGGACGGCGGCCGCGCCGGGCCCGGTGGCGGAGCCCCTCGTGGACGCGGTGGTCCAGGAGCTCCGGAACCTGGGCGCCAAGGTGGAGACGGGCGTCTTCGGCGCGGACATGGCCGTCTCGCTCGTGAACGACGGCCCGATCACCCTCGTCGTCGACATCTGACGGGCCGCCACGACGCCCCCGAGCGGCGAACCGCGGCGGCGCCGACCGGGTCCGGACGGCCCGGCGCCGGCCGGGCCGTCCGGGTCAGCCGAAGCCGTACACCATGCCGACGACGGTGACGACGGTTCCGACGCCCGCGAGCAGGATCAGCGCCCGGTCCGCAGGGGCGAGCCGTCCGCGCACGCTCGCCGAGTGCACGACCACGCCGGTGTCGACGGCCGTCTCGTCCGGGTCGGGCTTCCTGCGGGACGGGTTGCGCATCCCGATGAGCTTCCACAGCGCGTCGTTCTTCACGTGCTGGTGGCCGGGCGTGCAGGCGAACAGCCGTCCGCGCGCGCGCTCGATGCACGGGACGCCCTGACGCGTCAGCACCCGGCACAGCGTGGGGACGAGGAGGAACTCGTACAGGCACCAGCCGAGGAGCCCGAGCAGCGCCACCCGCCACGAGTGCAGGTACCAGGCGGCGACGGCGACCGCCGCGAACAGGGCCCACCACAGCAGCGCGGACTCCCGGCGGGGACGGCGGCGGCGAGTCCCCTTGCGTGCGGCCGGCGGCTTCTCTCTCCCCAGGTTCGCGACCATCGGTAGGAATCCACCTTCCCCGGGCGGTGGCCGGTCAGAAATCGTCTATATCAGACGATTTTGCCCCGAGGGTCGCCGCTTTACCCCCGATTTGCGGGCCGCCTCCGGAGATCGATCTGCGCGTTGGCCCCGGTGTCCGGCGACACCACGACCTCCTGCGCGGCGGCCACGCCGCCCGCCAGCAGCTCCGCGTCCACCGGCACGTTGCGCTTGACCAGCGCCAGCGCGACCGGCCCCAGCTCGTGGTGGCGCGCCGCCGACCCGACGAACCCGATCGTCCGCCCGCCGGGGACCTCCACCGGGTCGCCGTGCGCGGGCAGCCGGTCGACGCTGCCGTCCAGGTGCAGGAACACCAGCCGCCGGGGCGGGCGCCCCAGGTTGTGGACGCGCGCGACCGTCTCCTGCCCCCGGTAGCAGCCCTTGTTCAGGTGGACGGCCGTCTCGACGTACCCGACCTCGTGCGGGATCGTCCGGTGGTCGGTGTCGAGGCCGAAGCGGGGACGGCGCTCGGCGATCCGCAGCGCCTCGTACGCCCAGATCCCGGCGGGACGCAGGCCGTCCGGGAAACCGTCCGAACGCGGGACGATCCGGGTGACCGTGCCGGCGACGTCGGGCCAGGCGAGTCCGCCGCCCGACGGTCCGCGGTCCTCCGGCCCGGTGATCACCGCGTACTCGTCCGACACGTCCGCGACCTCGACGCGCAGCATGAACCGCATCCGGTCGAGGAACTCCGCGAGCGCGGGCGCCCGGCCCGGCTCGACGTGCATCCACACGGCCTCGCCGTCGTCGATCAGGAACATGTGGTGCTCGATGTGGCCCTGCGGGCTCAGCAGCAGCGCCTCGGTCGGCTCGAACGGCTTCAACGCGTCCAGATGCTGGCTCAGCAGGCTGTGCAGCCAGCTCAGCCGGTCCGGGCCGGAGACCCGCACGACGCCCCGGTTCCCGCGGTCGACGAAGCCCGTGCCGCGTTCGAGCGCGCGTTGCTCCTGCGCCGGCTCCCCGTAGTGCGCGGCGACTTCCTGGTCGGGCTCATCGGCGGCGACGGCCCCGGGCGACTGCAGCAGCGGGCTCTCCATGGAGCCAGACTATGTCGCGCGGCACTCCTTGCACCGCCCGTACACCGTGAGGTGGTGCACGTCCGTCTCGAACCCGAAATCGCGCTCCAGCAGTTCCGCGAGACCGGCCGCGGCCTTCGGGGCGACGTCCTCCACCGTGTGGCAGCCGCGGCACACCAGGTGGATGTGCTCGGCCTCGGCGGCGAGGTGGTAGTTCGGCGGCCCGTGGCCCAGGTGGGCGTGCTTGACGAGCCCGAGCTCCTCAAGCAGCTCCAGCGTCCGGTAGACGGTGGAGATGTTCACGCCGCGGGCGGTGCGCTGCACCTCGGTACAGATGTCCTCGGGTGTCCCGTGCTCGAGGTTGGTGACGGCCTCGAGCACCAGCTGGCGCTGGGGAGTGACCCGGTACCCCCTGGCCCGCAGCTCCTCCTGCCACGACTCGACCATGCCCCGAGTGTATGCCGGACGGGTCCGCCGAAAACTCGTTTGCCTCCACGCCCGCGGCTCACATAGCGTGCGGGGTACGCGCGAAAGGAGGTGGTCCAAGAAATGGTTGATTCTGGGACTCGCGAGGTGACTGTCCGCTAGTCGCCGTTCCGCCTCGGCGCCGCCGCCCCCGGCGGTGGCAACCGGTCGCGACGGTGACCGGCGAATACCAGGCAGTTACCCGATCCCCGGACCGATGGACCAGTCCTGTCCGTCGCCCCGCACCCGCGGGAAGGTCCGGGGATCGTTCCATGTCCGGGCCCTGACGGGCCCGCGCCCTCACGCAGCCGGGACGCGCGCGTCCCGCCGGAGGTGCGCCGGCGGGACGCACGGGCGGGGCGTCAGCCGACGCGCTTGAGCTGCGCCGACAGGTGCGACTGGAGCGGCTGGCCCATGGCGGCCATGTCGTAGGCCCAGCCGAGGTCCTCGCCGATGAGGCCGTACAGGCGCGAGCCCGCGGTGACCTCCTTGGCCGACTCGGTGCGCGCCACCACGTCGGTCTGCAGCTCGACGCGGTTGAACGCGACGTTGCCGACGTAGATCTCGACGATCCCGGTGGGGTGCGAGAGCGTGACCTCGACCTGGTGCTCCGGGCGGGGACGCCAGTAGCCGGTCTCCATGGCCAGCGGGCGGCCGAGCGTGCCGTCCTCCTCGATCAGCCAGCTGCGGCTGGCGTAGACGAGGAACGGCTTGCCGACGTGGGTGAAGGAGATCTCCTGCCCGAAGTTGAAGCCCTCGATCGTGGGATAGCCGCCGACGCCGGCGCCCTCCCACGTGCCCAGGAGGAACTTCAGCGGTTCGAGGTCGGGGTGCAGCTCAAACTCCATGAGCACCGAGCGTAGCGGCGCGGGCGGATCATCGCGCCACTCCAGGGCCGCCAAGGCGCGGCCTGGCGCGGCCGCCGGCCCGCCGCGTCCCCCGCACCGGTCATTTCAGGCGCCCTAGCCGCACCACCAGCAGGACGGCCGCCACCGCCACCAGCGCGAGAGCGAGGACCAGGACACCCGCGTTCACCATGCCGCCCACGCCGCACGATGCTACGCGCGCCCGCGGGGCTAGAGTGCGCCTATGGCGAGACCTCTGGTTATCAAGGTGACTGCGGGGGCGGACGCGCCGGAGCGGTGCAACCAGGCGTTCACGGTCGCGGCGGCGGCCGCGGCCAGCGGCGTGCCCATCTCGCTGTGGCTGACGGGCGAGTCCGCGTGGTTCGCCCTGCCCGGCCGCGCCGCCGGCTTCGAGCTGGAGCACGCGACGCCGCTGGACGACCTGCTCGCCGTGATCCTCGCCGCCGGACGCGTCACGCTGTGCACGCAGTGCGCGGCGCGCCGCGGCATCGGCCCTGACGACGTGCTGCCCGGCATCCGGATCGCCGGCGCCCCGACGTTCGTCGAGGAGATCACCGCTCCTGACGTGCAGGCGCTCGTCTACTAGGCCCATTCCGTCCGGCCCGTAGGCGCGAGCCGTACGGGCGTTCACGCCTGCCCTGACGCACCCCGCCCGTACGGCGGCGGGCGGGCGCATCCCCGAGCGCGCGATTCAGCCAGCCTGGCCTGCTCAGCTTCATTTGTTCAGTTCTAACTGGACAGCTCAGCCTGTAGAAACTACCGTGGAGGACATGGACGAGACGGACGAAACGGAACGAGCACGGGAAGGGACCGGGCCGCGGGGACGGCGATGCCGATGAGCTCGGTGCTCACCCAGGTCGCGGGCTCGCTGCGCCGCCGCGGCGCCGGCGCGGACCGTCCGCCGGACGGGTTCGACCGGCGGCTCCTCGCGCCGATGATGCTCGGCAGCGTCCTGAACCCGGTGAACTCGTCGATCATCTCGGTCGCGCTGGTGCCGATCGGCGCCGCGTTCGGGGCGCCGCCGTCCCGCACCGCCTGGCTGATCTCCGCGCTGTACCTGGCCACGGCGATCGGGCAGCCGGTGGTCGGGCGGCTGATCGACCTGTTCGGGCCGCGCCGGCTGTTCCTCGCGGGAACCGCGATGACCGGCCTCGCGGGCGTCGTCGGCATGCTCGCGCCGGACCTGTGGGTGCTGATCGGGGCGCGGGTGCTGCTCGGGTTCGGGACGTGCGCCGGCTACCCGGCGGCGATGTCGCTGATCCGCAGCGAGGCGCGGCGGACCGGGCACGACAGCCCGGCCGGCGTCCTGACGGCGCTCGCGGTGACCACGCAGACCATCGCGGTCGTCGGGCCGTCCCTCGGCGGGCTGCTGATCGGGCTCGGCGGCTGGCGCACCACGCTCGCGCTGAACATCCCGCTGGCGCTGGCCGGGATAGCGCTGGGCCTGCTGCGCCTGCCGAAGACGCCGCTGCCGGAACGCACCGACGGCGAGCGCCGCCTGGCGGGCCTGGACCTCATGGGCATGGGCCTCTTCGCCGTCATGCTCGTCTCGCTGCTGGTGTTCCTCATGGAGCCCGCCGTCGGGCACCTTTACCTGCTGGCGGTCGTGGCCGTGGCGGCGGCGGCCTTCACCGTCCGCGAGCTGCGCGTGGACGCGCCGTTCATCGACCTGCGCGTCCTCGGCGGCAACAAGCCGCTGCTCCTCACGTTCGCGCGCGCTCCTCGCCTACGTCGTCACGTACGCGTTCCTGTACGGCTACACCCAATGGCTGGAGGAGGGACGCGGCCTGTCGGCATCGCAGACGGGCCTCGCGCAGCTGCCGCTCTTCGGCACCGCGATCATCGTCTCGACCCTCACGGGACGGCGCCCGGAGATCCGCGGGAAGCTCCTCGCGGGCGCCGCCGGGCAGGTCGCCGCGTGCGCGCTGCTGCTGGTCCTGCACTCCGCCAGCCCGATCTGGTTGATCGTGGCGGTCGCGCTCGTCATCGGCGTCCCGCAGGGGCTGAACAGCCTCGCCCTCCAGAACGCCGTCTACCACCAGGCCGACCCGGAGCGGCTCGCGTCGTCCGCCGGGCTGCTGCGCACCTTCGGCTACCTGGGCGCGATCGTCGCGTCCGCGGCCAACGGCGCGTTCTTCGGGCAGCGCGCCGGCACCACCGGGATGCACCACCTGGCCTGGTTCATGCTCGCCATCTCCGTCGCGTTCCTGGTGGTGACGGTGGTGGACCGCTCCCTGGGCCGCGTCGGCCCGGCCACCCGAGAGATTGGACAGTCATGACGAACACCGCCCTGCTCGCGATGGACCTGCAGAACGCGATGGTCGGAC
The DNA here is from genome assembly GCF_040651755.1 of Actinomadura sp. NPDC048394. NCBI lineage: Bacteria > Bacillati > Actinomycetota > Actinomycetes > Streptosporangiales > Thermomonosporaceae > Actinomadura > Actinomadura sp. NPDC048394. The sequence continues at coordinate 49,611 of NZ_JBEZJL010000070.1, forward strand.
GCGTCGAGGACGACGCCTACCTGCCGCGCGTGATCAGCGCCGTGGACGCGGCGCGCAAGGCCGGCGTGCCCGTGCTGCACGTCGTCGTCGGTTTCCGCGAGGGCCACCCCGACAAGCACCCCCGCAACAAGGCGTTCGGCGCCCTGCCGGACGGCGCCTTCACCCCCGGCGACCCGAACGCCGCGATCCATCCCGGCGTCGACCCGCGGCCCGGCGAGCCCGTGATCACCAAGAAGCGGGTGAGCGCGTTCGCGGGCAGCGACCTGGACCTCGTCCTGCGCTCGCGCGGGATCGACCACCTGGTGCTGGCGGGGATCGCGACGAGCGGCGTCGTCCTGTCCACCCTGCGGCAGGCCGCCGACCTGGACTTCCGGATCACCGTCCTCGCGGACGGCTGCGCCGACCCGGACCCCGAGGTCCACCGCGTCCTGACCGAGAAGGTCTTCCCGCGGCAGGCCGACGTCGTCACCGTCGACGCGTGGACGAGGACCCTGACCGAAGCCTGAAAGAAGCCCGAGTGAACGGGGAAGAGCGCGTTAACCCTGCGCTAACCTTCGCCCGCCCGCCTTCTGCCGCCGCCCCGGACCCGCCTATGGTGCGATGACCAGGGAAAACGCCGGGTTCTCAGCGCTCCCGGGCCCGGGGAGGCACTCCCCCGGCCCGGGGAAGGGGGCGGGTCCATGGCATCGAAGGTGATCCTGCACATCGGGCAGCAGAAGTCGGGCACCACCTACCTGCAGGACGTGCTCGGCCACATCGCGGGGCCGCTCGCCGAGGAGGCGGGCATCCTCTACCCGGACTCGATCAGGGAGGTCCTCCCCGACGCGATCGAGAACCACGAGCGCGCGACGCGCGGGCTCCTCGGCGGCGAGTACCCGTGGGTCGCGCCGGACGACGCCGCCGGGGAGCGCGACAAGTGGCTGCGGCTGATGGAGAAGGTCCGCGCCTGGCCCGGCACCGTCCTGATCTCCGCCGAGGCGCTCTCGGTGATCCGGACGCCGGCCGTGGCGCGGCTGCTCGCCGAGTTCGACGGCGCCGGCGTCGAGATCGTGATCACCACCCGCCGGCTGGACCGGACGCTGCCGTCGCTGTGGCAGCAGCACGTCCGCAACGGCCGGCACTCCACGATCGAGGAGTACTTCGCGGCGCTCGCCGAGCAGCGCGAGCGCGGCCCCGAGGCGATCGAGGAGGAGCTTGACCTGCACCTGTGGCGGGCGTTCCGGCTCGGCGGGCTGGTCCGGCGGTGGTCCGCCGCTGTGGGGCCGGACCGGGTCCGCGTCGTGATCAACCCCGGTTCGCCGCCGGACCTGCTGTGGCGCCGCTTCGCCGCCGCCGTCGGCGCCCGCGGCTGCGCGGGCCGGCCGTCCGCCGACGTGCGGGCGCGCCGCACCCACGGCGGGCTGACCAGCGAGGAGACCGAGCTGATGGTCGCGCTGAACCGGCGGCTGGAGGACTCGGGCTGGAGCACGTTCGAGCGCCGCGCGCTGCGCGAGGAGATCCTGCTGAACGGCCTGCTCGTCCGCGACGAGCGCGGCGGGCCGGTCGCCGTCCCGGACTCGATGCGGGACCTGGTGGCGGAGTGGGCAGAGGAGGACGTGGCCGTCCTCCGGCGGAGCGGGGTGGAGATCGTGGGCCGTCCCCGCGAGCTGCGGCCCGTACCGGAACCACCGGACGGCCGCGCCCGTGCGTCGTCGGGGCAGGTCGCCGAGGCCGCCGCGGCGGCGATCATGGCGGTGGCGCCACGCGGCCGGTACGGGCCGGAGCCGCGGCCGAAGTCGCTGCGGACCTGGGTCAGGACCCGCGTCCGGCCGGAACAGGAGATCCCCGGGCCACCGAGCCCCGACGCCCCGGACGCGGCGCGCGCGCTGGATACGCCGGATGCGGCGGGCATGCGGGGTGAGCAGGAAGCACCGGACGCGCCGGGCGTGCCGGACGCGCCGGATGCGCCGGGCGCGGGATCGGCGCGGTAAGGCGGTCCGTCAGACGGACTCCGGGCTCGCCGGCGGGGGCTCGATCGGGAAGAGGATCGGGCTCAGCAGGTACTGGGCGCGGCCGGGCGCCGGGCCGTTCGCGAGCCGCGGGGCGATCGCGGCGCGCATCCCGGCGATCAGCTCGAGCAGTTCCTCCCGGCTGAGCCAGACGGCGTGCTGCCGGTATCCGACCAGGTCGGCGGCCGGGTCGCTGCCGTCGCGGTCGAGGTAGGCGCCGAACTCGGCGAGGAGGGCGGCGGTCGCCGCCGCGAACCCGCGCCGGTGGTCGTCGCGCGACAGCGGCGCGTCCGGGTCGATCACCGCGCGGTCCTGGCGGAGCCGGTAGCGGCGCTCGACCGCGCCGCGCACCCGGCGCTCCTCGGCGACCTCCAGGACGCCGCCGTCGACGAGCAGCTCGATGTGCCGGTAGACGGTCGCCTTCGACACGTCCGGGATGCGCGCGCGCAGCTCGGACGTGGTGAGCAGCCGGCCGCCGCGCATCGCGTGGACGACGCGCAGCCGGACGGGGTGGGCGAGCAGCTCCAGGGTGTCCATGGCCCTACGATCTCATCCGTGTTACCTTTCTCAAACTTGAGAGGGGTTGGGATGGGAGACGCGGAGGGCATCGCGGCCGGGGTCGTCCGGTCGCTGCGGGACGGACGGTTCGCCGAGGTCGAGGCGCTGTTCGCGGCCCCGCTGCGGGCCGTCGCGTCCGCCGGGACGGTGCGCGTCGCGTGGACGGACGAGATCGCCCGCCGCGGCCCGGTGACGTCCGTCGGGGACCCGGCGGCCGAGCCGCTCGGCACGGACCTGACCCGGGTGAGCGTGCCGGTCGGCTGCGAGCGCGGGGCGCTGACCGTCGTGATGTCCGTGGACGCCGCGGGCCTGCTGAACGGCCTCCGCCTCGCGCCCGGCGGCACCGCCGCGCCGTGGAACCCGCCGCCCTACGCCGACCCGTCCGCCTTCGAGGAGCGCGAGGTCACCGTCGGCTCCGGCCCGCTGGCCGTCCCAGGAACGCTCACCCTCCCCCGGACGAACGGGCCGCGTCCCGGCGTCGTCCTGCTCAGCGGCGGCGGACCGTTCGACCGCGACGCGACGAGCGGCCCCAACAAACCGCTCAAGGACCTCGCCTGGGGGCTCGCCACCAGCGGCGTCACGGTGCTGCGCTTCGACAAGGCGACCCACGCCCATCCCGCCGAGGTGGCCGCCGATCCCGGCTTCACGATGGCGGACGAGTACGTCCCGCACGCCGTCGCGGCCGTCCGCCTGCTCCGCGGCGAGCCGGGCGTGGACGCCGCGCGGGTCTTCGTCCTCGGCCACAGCATGGGCGGCAAGGCGGCCCCGCGCGTCGCCGCCGCCGAGCCGTCCGTCGCCGGCCTGGTGATCATGGCCGGGGATGCGCAGCCGATGCACGAGGCCGCCGTCCGCGTGACGCGGTACCTCGCGTCCCTGAACCCCGGCCCGGACGCGGACGTCGCCGTCGCGGCCATCGTCCGGCAGGCCGCCCGGGTCGCCGACCCGGGGCTGTCCCCGGCGACGCCCGCGGCGGACCTGCCGTTCGGCCTCCCCGCCCCGTACTGGCTGGACATGCGCGCCTACGATCCCGTGGCGACCGCCGTCGCGGTGGGCAAGCCCATGCTGATCCTGCAAGGCGGGCGCGACTACCAGGTCACCGTCGAGGACGACCTGTCCCGCTGGCAGGCGGGCTTGGACGGCCGTCCGGACGTCACCGTCCGCGTGCACGCCGCCGACGACCACCTGTTCTTCCCGGGCACCGGCCCGTCGACGCCCGCCGGCTACGACCGCCCCCAGCACGTCGACCCGGCCGTGCTGGACGACATCGCCGCCTGGCTGAACGCCTAGCCCCCCGCCGCGCCCCCCGCCGCGCCGCCCGCCTCGCCCGCGCCGCCGCCCGCCTCGCCTGCGCTGCCCGCGCCGTCGGCCTCGTCGCCGAGGCTGAGCAGCAGCGTGCGCAGGGTCGCGGCGAGCGCGTCCCGCTGGTCCTGGTCGAGCGCGGCGAGGATGCGCTGCTCGTTCTCGAGGTGGGCGACGACGGCGCGGTCGATGAGGTCGCGGCCCGCGGGCGTGAGGGCGACGATGACGCTGCGCCGGTTGCCGGGGTCGACGTCGCGCGTGACGTAGCCCTTGGCGACGAGCCGGTCGAGCCGGTTGGTGACGGCACCCGAGGTCACCATCGACGAGCGGGCCAGATCGCCCGCCGTCATGCCTCCGGGCGCGCCCGCGCGCCGCAGGGTGGCGAGGACGTCGAACTCGCCGCGTTCCAGCCCGAACTCGCCGAACAGCGCCTTGAGCTCGCGCTCGGCGATGCGCGTCACCCGGGTCAGCCGGCCGAGCACGCCCATGGGGGACGCGTCGAGGTCGGGGCGCGCGCGGGCCCACTGCTCCAGGACGAGGTCGACGGCGTCACGCCCCACCAGAAACTCCTCAACGTTGAACTGTTTGACATGAAGGTATCACCAGATTACCTTCCTCAACGTTGAACATTTCAACGTTGAAAGGTTACTCGCGATGGTCGCACGCACCGGACGCCCGCACTCGCTCCTGCGGGCCTGGCTGGGCGTGGCCGTGATCACGGCCAGCCTGTTCACCTTCCTCACCACCGAACTGATGCCCGTCGGCCTGCTCACCCCGCTCAGCACCAGCCTGGACGTCCCCGTCGGCGTCGCCGCGCTGATGGTCACCCTCTACGGCGTCTCCGCCGGCCTCGGCGTCACGTTCATCGTCGCCTGGACCCGCCGCGTCGACCGGCGCGTGCTGCTGTCCACGCTGCTGGCCGTCCTCACCCTCGGGAACCTCGTCACCGCCGTCTCGCCGAACTTCCCGCTCGTCCTGACGACGCGGCTCGTCATGGGCTTCGCCAGCGGCGTCTTCTGGGCGATCGGCGTCAGCATGGCGATGCGCCTCGTCCCCGAACGGCACGCCAGCCGGGCGTCCGCGATCGTCATGTCCGGCATCTCGATCGCCACGGTCGTCGGCATCCCGCTCGGCACCGTCCTGGAGGACCTCACCAGCTGGCGGACCACGTTCCTCATCTGGTCCGGCCTGAGCCTGCTGGTGTTCGCCGCGGTCGCCGCCATCGTGCCGTCGCTGCCGTCCGACAACGCCGTCTCGGTCCGCGAGGTGTTCGGGCTGCCGCTGCGGAACGTGCCGCTGCGGTCCGTGCTGTTCATCGTCGTGCTGTTCGTGCTCGGCCACTTCGGCGCGTACACGTTCGTCCGGCCGTACCTGGAGGACAGCACGTCCGCCACTCCCCTGTTCATCACCGTCGTGCTGATCATCTTCGGGATCGGCGGCGCCATCGGGAACTTCGCCGCCGGCTTCACGGTGAACAAGAGCCTGCGCGGCAGCTTCGCCGCCGGCTGCACCGGACTCGTCGCGTCCCTGCTCCTGCTCCTCGCCATCGGCGACGGGAAGGCCGGCGCGATCGCCGCGCTGGTCCTGTGGGGGCTGTCGTTCGGCGTCGTCCAGCTGTCGCAGGTCAACATGACCCTCGCCGCCGCCCCCGAGACGTTCGAGGCCGCGATGTCGCTCAACACCATGGCCTACAACACCTCCATCGCGCTCGGCGCCCTGTTCGGCGGCCAGCTCGCCGACAACCTCGGCGTCACCAGCGTCGTCTGGTTCGGCGTCGCGCTGACCGCCGGATCCCTGCTGCTGATGCTCGGCACCGGCCGGAGGGCCTCACGCGCCGTCGCCCATGACGCGTCCGCCGCCCCCTCCGCACTCCTGAAGGACTGACCGCCGGACGCCCTCGGTCGCCGCCGCCGTCACCGCGACGGCGGCGGCGAGCAGCGCCGCCCACCCCGAGAACAGCAGCAGCTGGACGACCGTGACGCACGCGACCGCCGCCGCGACCCGCACCAGGCCGCGCAGCACCCGGACCGCCGCCGCCATGCAGGCGAGATAGACGACGAGGAACAGTGCCGTCGGGACGGCGACGAACTGCGCGGTGCCGACCAGCCCGCTGGCCGCGAGGCCGAGCAGCAGCCCGCCGGTCGCGGCGATCGCGGCGACGAGCCCCGCCGCCTGCCCCCGTCCCGCCTCGGCCACCTGCCCCCGCCGCGTCCCGGCGGCCTGCGCCCGGCGCGTCCCGGTGGGGCGGCCGCGTCGCGTCCCGGCCAGGGCGGACGCCATCGCCGTGGCGCCCGTCAGGTAGGCGTTGGTCGCCGCCAGAGTCAGGACGACCGCGCCGGCCGCCGCGATCGCCCGCCCGCTCCCGCCGACCGCGACCTCCAGCAGCCCCGCCAGCGGCACCGAACTCCCCGCCCGCGGACCGAGCACCCCGACCGTCGCGGCCGCCAGCGCCAGGTACAGGACGGCGGTCACGGCGAACGCGGCGCCCACGACCCGCGGCAGCTGCCGCCGCGGATCCCGCAACCGCGCCGTCAGCGGAGCCGCCGCCTCCCACCCGACGAACGCCAGCATCAACGGCGACGCCGCCCGCGCGATCGACCCCCACCCGTGCGGAGCGAACGGATGCCAGTACCCGGCGCGCGCCGACGGCGCCGCCCCGGCCACCGCCAGCACCACCAGCGCGACCAGCAGCCCGACCAGCGCCAGCTGGACCCGGACCCCCGTCCTCGCCCCGGCCAGGCGCATCGCCAGCACCATCGCGAGCAGGACGCCCGCCGCCGCGAACGCGGTCCGGTCCCCCGCCCGCAGCAGCTCCGCCACGTACGCGCCGCCGATGAGGCACACCACGGGCGCCCCCGTCACGACACCGCCGAGGAAGCACCAGGCGGCCGCACGCCCGGCCCGCGACCCGAGCCCCGCCGCGGCATAACCCGCGACACCGCTCGTCGAGCCCACCGTCGTCCCGAGACGGCTGAACACCACCGCGATGAGGCCGGACAGCACCAGCAGGCCGACCCACGCCAGCAGAGAGGCGGGCCCCGCGGCCCGCGCGGCGAGCCCCGGCAGAAGCAGGAGGCTGGGCCCGAGCAGAGCACCCACATACAGAGCTGTGGCACCCACCGTGGACAGATCGTTCCGGTTCGAAGACATGCCATGAGCATCGTCCGAAACCCGCGGCACGCGATGGCATGTTGTGGCCTCTAGAACGCCCTCAACGCAATGCTGTGCCGCTGTGGGTCCAATATGCTGCACGGCATGCCGCAACAAGGGTACGACCGCATCGATCGCGCCATCCTCGACCGGCTCCAGCAGCACGGCCGCACCGCCAACGTCGACCTCGCCGAGACCGTCCGCCTCTCCCCGTCCTCCTGCCTGCGCCGCACCAAAGCATTGGAGGACGACGGCGTCATCGCCGGCTACCGCGCGGAACTCGACCGCGACCGGCTCGGCCTCGGCCTCACCGTCTTCATCGCCCTGAAGGTCGACCAGCACTCCCGCGAGACGTCCCGGACCATCGAGGCGGCCCTCACCGCCATCCCGGCCGTCGTCGCCTGCTACGTCGTCTCCGGCGAGGCCGACTTCCTCGTCGAGGTCGCCGTCGCCGACCTCGCCACCTACGAGCGGGTGCTCCTCGACGAGATCCTCGCCATCGGCCCCGTCCGCGACGCACGGAGCACCTTCGCCATCCGGACCGTCCTCAGCCGCGGCCCGCTCCCGCTGTCCGGCTGGCCGCCCAAGCAGTGACCCGCCCCCGTCACTCCGTCAACGACTCCGCCAGGCCATCCGCGAGGGCGGTGATCTGCTCCAGCGCCAGGCCGCCGCGGGCCACCCGGAACCCGTGGCGGCGCGCCCAGAACGCGCCCCGGACCGCATGGAACTGCGCCCAGCGCCGCACACGCTCACGGTCGAGCTCCGCCGCCTCCGCGAACACGTCCATCACCCGACGCAGAGCCTTGCCGAGGTCATCGGCCTCGATGAGCCTCAACAGGAGCGCCTTGAACAACGCACCACCGTCATAGGCGGGGTCCCCGACATACCCCTTCGGGTCGACCGCCAGCCACGGCTCGCGATCGGCACGCAGGATGTTCCGCGGGTGAAGGTCGCCATGCACGAGCGTGTCCGGCTGAACACGACCCAGCTCGCGCACCGTCGCCAACGCCGCGTCCAGCACACGCGGGCCGAGCCCGTGCACCAGCTCCCGCGCGTCCTGCCGCAGCTCCTCCTCCCACCCGTCCGCCCGGTCCCGCAGCCGTGGCAGGCCAGACGGCGCCGGGACGCTCAGCCGCCGGCTCAACCGCCCCGCGACCCGCACCATCTCGTCGACGTCCTCACCCTCCGCCAACGAGACCGTCCGGGCCCGCTCCAGCAGCATCGCGAACCGCCCGTCGTCGCGCTCATGCAGCAGGACCGCGCCGCGCCCGCCCCACACCGCGAACGCGTCCGGCTCGTGGACGTTGCCAGGATGCGGAAACGACACCTTCACCACAGCGGGCTCCCCGCCCCGCTGCACGGGAACGATGATCCCAACGCCGCCGTGCATGACCTCGCCGTCCGGCACGCACTCCCAGCGCTCCAGCAGCTCCTTCACGATCCCCGGCAACTCGGCGAGCCACTCCGAGCCCGCCTCCCCTTCCCGCTCGACGGTGCTCCGCGTGAACACCTCCGGTATCACGACCACCCGGGCACGCTACGCGAACCGGACCGCCGCCGTCCCTCCCCACCGGCCGACTCGTCCCCCGCCGTCCCACGCCGTCCCCGAAACGCCTCTGTTGTGCACCTCCGGCCGATCCTCCGTGACCTCACCGACCACCGCGCCCGGCGTCGAACAAGCAACGCCGAACCGAACTCGGCTCCGCCTGACGGCCACAAGCACCCGCCCCGTCCCTCGGCTGGAGCGAGGCGAATGCCCCTTGAGGAGATGGAGGCAGGCTCTTCAAACAAGGCATCTTGCTCAGGACGCCGCATTCGCTCTTAGCTGAGCCTTTGGCTCCGGATTGGTTGGGCGCCTACGACCGATACACGCTCAGGCTTTCCAATCCTCAGCGCTTCGGGTAGTGCGCCGTCTTCTCCTGTTGGTGGTTGATCGCGAGGCGGGGGCAACTCTGAGTCGGAGTCCGCCCGTTCAGGCAACATCAGCAGGCGGCAGAAGGACCGGAGAACGCGACACCAGAGAGCCACACAAGGCGTGTCGGGAGAATCACAAGAGGGGTGTTCGGGTGGTGGGGTGGCGCTTGCGTACGGGGCCGCCCCTCCAAAGTCAAGGGCGCCTTCGGCGTCGCTACGCGATGGACTTCG
>NZ_JBEZJL010000071.1:0-58305 GCF_040651755.1 Actinomadura sp. NPDC048394
CCTCTGCCCACCCACCCCGGACTGTCACGAGGCCGCTGGCACCTCACCCGGCTCGCCCGCCGCCTGCGCCGGTACGACTGGACGACCGAACTTCGGATCGACGGACCGCACCCGATGTTGCGCGTGTACGCCGACAACGCCCCGACGATCGGCGAATCCGTCTCCGTCGTCTGGGGCAACGGCGCTTGGTGGTACCAGTCCAGCACCGGCATATGGCTGGCACGCTGCACACGCCCCCGCCTCGCCGCTGACAAGGTGACCGTCCTCCTCACCCCCTGGGTCGCCCTGGCGACGACCCGCTACAGGGACGAGTGACCCGGACATGACCCGCCGCACGGCACCGGGCACCTACGCCCGCATCGCTAACGCCCTACGCCAACGCATCGCAGACGGCACCTACGCCCCAGGGGACCAGCTCCCAGGCGAGGCCGCCCTCTGCGCCGAGTTCGGCGTCGCCCGCAACACCGTGCGGCGGGCCCTCTCCACCCTCGAAACCGACGGCCTCATCACCGCACGCCCCGGCGTAGGCCGATTCGTTCCTACCGCCAAACCGGCCGTACACACCAGGTACGAGAGCATCGCCTCAGACCTACGGCGCCATATCGAGAGCGGTCACTACCGTCCAGGCGATCTACTGCCGAGCGAAGCCCGACTCGCCAAGCGCTACGGTGTATCGCGTCACACGGCCCGCCACGCCCTCACGGCTCTAGAAGAAGCCGGCCTCGTGACCTGTGTCCACGGCAAGGGACGCTACGTCAGCCAAGACGTCCCTAGATGATCCGCGCGTGCCCGTGGACGTCCACGCAGTTCCCCGTAGCGTCCAACCCATGAAGAACACCGCAGCATGGGCAAGCGAACTCGCGGGCAAGCATCTGGAGACCACACTCCCCCGCCGCTGGGCGCACACCCAGGGCGTTGCCCGGCAAGCCCGCACGCTCGCCCCTATCCTCGGCGACAAGGCCGACCTCCTAGAGGCCGCCGCATGGCTTCACGACATCGGCTACGCCCCCGACCTCGTCGGGACGGGCTTCCACCCGCTGGACGGCGCCCGTTACCTCCGGGACACCCACTACGCCGACGATCACCTTTGCCGCCTGGTGGCCCATCACTCTTGCGCCCTCATCGAGGCCCGCGAGCGACAGCTCGCTACCGTCCTCTCGCAAGAGTTCGGAGACACACCTCCGAAGCTGAGCGACCACTTGATCTACTGCGACATGACCACGAGTCCAAACGGGAACTTGGTACACGTTGAGAGCCGCCTCCTGGAGATCAGGCGTCGTTACGGCTCAGGCCATGTCGTCAGCACGGCCATCAGTCGAGCCACCCCCCTCCTGACGGGCGCCGTAGAGAGAGTGCAGCAGCGCTTGCCCTGACCTCTCGCTCCACGAATGTGTCACTTCCTACCGAATATGTAGACTTCGGTCGCAAGACCGGTCAAAAGGGACAGTGCTCACCAAGTCCCCGGTTTTGATCATGATTGAGGAACCTTCCCAGGCGTCCCTTCCGCCCAGTAAGTCGCCAACGACCCCTCAGGGGATGTATAACCTGGTACAGGAAGGCGTCCAGGACACGCGGGGCACTTGTGGATCAACAGTTCACTGCAAGCCAGGTCGAGCACGCAGTCGGCAGCGCTCAAGTCACATACCTGGGCACAGGCGCGTTCGGCGAGACTTGGAGGGTACGCGTCTCCGAAGAAGACGCCGCGTACAAGATCATTTATCGAGATGATGCAAGCCTGGAGCGACTCAAGCGCGAGATCGAAAGCTACCGCCGAGTCACCTCACCCAACGTCGTGCGCCTAGATAATGCCCTACTCCTCTCGATCGTCGACAAGAGGCTACCCACGCTTGTCTTCGAGTACATCGATGGCGGAGACCTGTCTCAGGCTATTACGAAGAAGACGGCAAATTCGGACGAGCTGCAAGAGCTTGCTCGTGGCCTCCTCAATGGCATCCTTGCTCTCCACAGCGCCGAATTGCTTCACAGGGATCTCAAGCCGGCGAACATAGCTCTGAGAGGTGGAGATTACACGCGCCCCGTGATCCTGGACTTGGGTCTAGCCAAGCTAATGGATGTTGAATCTATTACGAGGTACCCGCAGCGCGTCGGAACGCCTATGTACATGGCCCCAGAGCAGTTGCGTGGGGAACGCGCTCTCAAAGCTAGTGATCTTTGGGCTGTCGGGGTAATACTCTATGAAGCCGCTACCGGCCAGCATCCCTTCGTTACGCCCAACGAAACGATTACCTGGGACGAATTTTTTGAGCGCCTAAAGAGAGACATATCAATACCAAGCCACGTCCCAGATGTAATCACTGACCTAATAACTCGAAGCCTCTCAGAGCAGGCCTATAAGCGCGGCACGGTCGCCAAGGCTATTGACAGGTTGAAGGGACGATAAAATGGCACAAGAAGACGAGCTGAGGTTCGTAGTCGACTCTGACAACGTCGATGCTCCCGCAGCGGAAGAAATTAGCGAAGAGCTGTTTAGCCTCGATCAAGAAGTCGACCAGGACGCATCGGGTCCCGATTCTCCTCAAGACGCCGACCGCCTCGTGCAAGCACGGGAGGCTCTGCGTGGCGGAAAGCCCATCTTCCTTGTCCAGCGAAGCCATCAGCATTCAGCCATCATTCCGACACTGTTGCAGGAGGTTTCATCCCGCCACACCGACACACTTAGTCTTGGCGTTGTCGCACCGATGCCACGTATGCGCCCCAAAGGGCCATCAAGTGTTGAAAACCTCTTTAGAAACACAGCTGCCACCGCACCTATCCAGATCGCTGACCCTGAATGCTTCGCACGCCTAGATTCTTATGGAGACACTCTCAAAGCCCAACGCGACGACAAGCCGTACGTTGGCAATTCTACGGCTTCTAAATGGGACTACTTCAATCGTCCCCTGTCGGCAGGTTGGGAGCCCGAATGGGTGGCCGAGGTAGTCGAAACGCAACGTGCTCAGGGAGCGACAGTTCTCCTGACCCCTGGCCTTTGGATGGACCCTGCGGAGCGAGTGCAGAGTCTCAGCGTACTCCGGGATACCGTCAATTGGTCCCGGCAAACGATCTCAAGCCAAGAAAACCTCGCTGTAAATATAACGATCCCGAGTTCTTGGCTAACCACTGAACGTCTGCGCGAGTATCTGCTGGCGGAAATGCTTGACCTCGACGAGGATGTCTTTTATGTCCGCGTTCGCTGGCCTCTCCTCAGCCAGCCATATGGACAAATGATTGTGCCCGAAATACTAGACGGTTATATGGAACTTGCAGCCGTCTGCGAAGAGAACGACAAGGTGCTGATTCTTCCTAACACGTCGATGACGGGCTGGCTGTCGCTGGCTTGGGGAGCGAACGGCTTTTCCACCGGCATCGGTTCAGGAGAACGAGCCTTCGCGGATACCAAAGTCATCAAAATCAAAAGGACGACTCCGCGACCGGCCCCCACAAATCGTACCTTCAACACGAGCCTTCTACACGTGGTCGATCTACAGACCGAGCGACTGCTTGCAGACCTACCCGATTATCGGGCATGCCAATGCGAGTTCTGCAGGACGCAGATCCCCGGAACCTGGGACAAGGGTAAGGCCGGAGCACACTACCTTCAGGCCGTTGCAGATACGATAGCTTCTTCATCACGACATCCGCGTGGAGCACGTGCCGGCAGTCGTTCAGTGGTTAGGCAGGCTCTAGCTTTTAAAGAGGCCGCAGACCCTCCAGTCCCACTGGAGGGTGCGAATGCCCCTAAACACCTGGACGTCTGGTTCGCGCGTTTGTAGCTTAGTCAGGACACGGAATTCCGAGGATCTTCTCCGGAACTGGTCGAAACCAAGCGGCCAAAGACGTGGCCCCAAGCGCCCGCATTCCCGCCGGACTCACGGATGGCGGCAACACGCTCCGCCACCACGAACCTTGCATTTCCCCATTTCGTTCGCTCTGAGGCTTCGAACTTAACCGCCAGAGTGTCCTGATCTCCTGGGTTGTTGGCAACGGAGATTAGTCCAACACCAGCATGCCTGAGGGAGCGATAAATTGATTGTCGATTCTTGGGGATCTTAGTCACATCCATAGCAAGGTAGGCCTTATTTGCAAATTCAGTATACGAAGCAGCCTGCATTAGTCCGCGCTGCCACTCGCTACGCTTTACCTCGATGGCATTGATAGAAGCCGTGGGACTCTTGTAGCGATACGTGCACATCCATTCTCGCTCATTGATTCTGTTGACCCATCCCAAGTCGACCAAGCTAGGGAGTATGCGCCGCCGAAGATGAGACCTCGAATAGAGAGTCTTCTCTGCCAGGTCTGTCGTCGTGAAAACCGAGGAATCCTGTGCCTGAGACATGGCTACGAGCACTTCTAAGCTCGACCTTTCCTGAACAGGCTGCACTCCCCAGACATTTCTCTGCTCCAGCGCATGCTCATCAAAGATAACAAGAACTATATCGACAACACCCTTTGGTGACTGCACTTCATAAAAGTGCTCCCACTTGTCATCCTTGGACAAGAAGTGAGATACGTTATCAACTATAGGGCGAAGCATGTCGGCTTCGCGGATGAAACTACTCATTTCCTCGCCATCTATACTGTCTAACTGTATGATACACGAGGATAGAGCACACCACCGACAGTACGCTAAATAATAGGCGCGATTTCTATGCTGCAATATAGTGTGGGCAGGCTAAGCGAAACAGGCTGAGTCTCCTAGCTCAATACAGGGCCAACTTTTTGTTCCAGATAGTCGACGATCCGTAGGCGCATCGATGCATGCATTTTCTTAGTTGGCGCCTGCGCTTTGGGAATCCAAGACACCTCGTACGACTCTTCGCTGGTTTCAAGGTCCCCGCCCCTCGGAGAGCCACTCAGCAAGATTGAGAATTCTTGGCGCACTTCATCATTACTCGTGTAATGAATGACATGCTTTGGGTCGCTGTAGATGCCGACTAGTCCGGTGATCTCTACGTCGATACCGGTTTCTTCTTTGGTTTCGCGGATGGCGGCTTGGGTGACGGACTCACCTAGATCTATCGCGCCGCCTGGTAGGGCCCAATTGTCGTTGTCGGTGCGGCGGATCATGAGGATCTCGCCGTTGTTGTTCTCTACGACAACGTTGACGGCTGGGACGAGGCTGTTGGCCTCGGGGGCGTTGGGGTCGTCGTAGTAGTCGATCCTGCGGCCCATGTCAGTCCCCCGGGATGGGGGTGGCGTTTTCCCAGACGCGTTCGAAGCTGTCGAGGTAGGTGTTCACCAGGTCGCCGCCGGCTATGCGGCGTAGGTGCCAGACGGGGGCGAGTGCGGCTGTGATGCCGTAGACGTGGGTGTTGACCAAGAGCTGGTCGTCGGCGCGGTAGATGGAGTTGTAGAGCACCGTGTTGTGGTAGCGGAACTCGACTCCGTCTTGTTTGCGCAGGTTCTTGTAGAGGACGAGGGCGTTGCGGATTTTGGCGGCTTGCGCGTCGCCTACGCCCTCGTCTGCGCCGCGTTCGGCAACCTGGGGGCTGTCGGGGTCACCGAGGAGGATGCGGACGCGGACACCAGCTTTGGCTTTCTCGGCGAAGGTGCGTTGGATGCCGGAGTCTTCGGAGAGGAAGAGGCCGGAGTAGACCAGGACGCCGATGTCTTCCTTGGCTGTGGCGAACAGACGTCCCCATGCGTCCCTAGGAACCATGGTGCGGCGCGGGTAGATGGTGACCAGTTCGCTGCTGGAGGCCGCGGTGACTTGCTCGTTGGTGAGCGCGTCGGGCCAAAGGAACGTCTCGTCAACGCCCAGGCGTGAAGCCACTGCGTAGCGGTGCCGCCGGTAGGGGGTGCGGTCCTTGGTGATCCACCGTTCCACGGTCTTTTGGTCGACGCCGATCGACTCTGCGAGCGTGGCGATGGTCAGGCCCTGCTCTAGCAGTGTGGCGCGTAGGCGTTCGTTCGGCATGCACCCGTCCGGATCGCGGGACGTCCTGGGACGCGGTCAACCCTATGAGGACGTCGTGAACACGTCCAGTCATGTAGTGATCTCGTCCCGCTGGTCACGCGCACTCTCTTTCTCGTAGCCCGCTGAACGCCCGAGCCGCCCCCGCCGGACACGGGCCGTACGAGAGGAGTGATCGCACATGATCCTCGTTCTGGCATCGATCATCGCCGTGTTCCTCGCTGGTTCCACCTGCGGCATCTTCGCCATGCTCGTCATCGGCATCCACGCCGAAGAGCGCCGCGTGATGCGGAACCGCTCCAACCCGACCCGTCCCGACTCCTCCCGCGCCGGCGCCGTATCGCGACACCTGCTCACCACGCGCACGTGCGACGAGGCTCCGACGCGCGTCCCGGCGGGTCGATGAGCGTGCGGATGCCGCGCCTCATCACCGGTCACCGCTGCCCGTGCGGCGCGCGCGTCGACCCCGGCAACCGCAGGTGCCGCAAGTGCCGCGCTCGCGCCCGTTGGCTGCGGCGCGGACGCGGCCACCGGCACCCCGACCTGTGGCCGCAGGGGTGAGCGAGTGAACGTCTCGATTCCGCTGGTCGCCATCCTCGGCGCGGTGGTGTGGCTCGCGTGGCGCTACATGGGCTTGCGCGCGTGGCACGTCGTGGTGTGCCTGCTGTTCGGGTTCTTCCTCGCCGCGACCAGCGCCGCGCCGGACATCCGCCGGCTGGTGACCGTCCTCGTCCAGTCCCTGTCTCAGAACTGACGTCCCGCTTGAAGGGAGTGATGCCCCAGTGCCCGACATCCCTCAGCACGTCAAGATCGACCTTCAGGGGGTCCGTGCCCGCAACCTCGCCGCCCGTGAAATCGTCTCCGCTCTGTCGGAGGCCATGCCCTACATCGCCGATCTGTGGCTTCGCCTCAATTCCGCGCTCGCCGACTCCCCCGCCCTCGTCTCCGAACTGTCCCGGCTCACGGCCGAACTGGTGAAGGCGCGCCGGGACCGCGCGAACCTGGCAGCGGCAGGACGCGCCACCCTCAAGGCCGCACGCGACGCCGATCCCGATCCGCTGTACTACCTGCGCGATGAGCTGCGCGCGCAAGGGCACCTTCCGCCCGACTCGTGGGGGCGTTCATGAGCCGGTCACGGCAGATGCGGCGGCACGCACAGAAGATGCGCCGCAACGGGCTCCAGCCGATGGTCATCATCGACCGTGACGACCAGTTCCCCGACGTCGCCGCTGTGCTGGTGGCTCGGGCGCTGTGGCGGTACCGGTCGGAACTCGCTCCCCTGTACCTGGTGACCGCGCTCGCCGTCTCGGGCATCGTCCTGCACGTCGCACGTCCGCACTGGTGGCCGTACCTGCTCGCCGTCGCGACTGTGGCCGCATGGGTGCTGGCGATGTTCGGCGACCGGTTCGGCCTCACCCTGCGCATGGAACGGCTCTACGGCGCGGCCGTGGTCATGGGTGCCGGTGGGTGGCTGGCTGCGGTGACCGCGCTCGGTATCGCGTTCTCGCCGCTCCCCCAGGTGCTCGCCGTAGGCGGGTTCGTGCTCGCCGTGCCGTGGTGGGTACATCGGCGCCGGCGCGCCAAGGTGCGTGTCGACCGACAGATCGCGGCATGGCCTGAGATCGCCCAGTCGATCGGGCTCGCCGGCTCGCGCGCGCAGTCCGCTGTGGTGGACGTGTGGGGATGGCGTGCGCGGTTCGCGCTCGCTCGTGGCCAGACCATCCAGGACGTCACCGCGAAAGTGCCCGCGATCGAATCGGCGCTCGGGACGTTCCGCGGCGCGGTGCGCGTCTTCCCCACGCGCGACGACAAGGCCAACCGGTTCGAACTCCGGGTGCTCAACACCGACCCGCACGCCGATGCGATCCCGTGGCCTGGGCCGTCCGTCTCATCCATTACCGAGCCGATCGACCTCGGGCCGTTCGAGGACGCGACCAGCGCGCGCGTTCTGCTGCTGCGACGTCACGGACTCATCGGAGGCGTAGCCGGCTCGGGAAAGAGCGGCGGCATCAACGTCCTGATGGGCAATCTCAGCGCGTGCCGCGACGTGGTCATCTGGGCCATCGACCTCAAGCGCGGCATGGAGTTGCAGCCGTGGGCGTCCTGTATCGATCGGCTCGCCACCACACCCGAGCAAGCCCGCGCCATGCTGCGCGACGCCGTCACGATTCTCGAGGCGCGCGCCGAGTGGCTCACGGCGAACGGGCGGCGCGTGTGGGATCCGGCGCCCGAGTTGCCCGCGCTCGTCATCGTTGTGGACGAGTACGCCGAACTCGCCGACGACGCGCCCGACGCGGCGAGCGACACGGACTCGATCGCGCGCCGTGGACGTGCGGTCGCCGTGACGCTCATCGCGGCCACGCAGCGCCCCACACAGAAGGCCATGGGCAAGGGCGCCGTCCGCTCGCAAATGGACGTCCGGGTGAGCTTCCGCGTCCGCGAACGCAAAGACGTCGACCTCATCCTTGGGCAAGGGATGCTCAACGCCGGATGGCACGCCCACACCCTCAACGCCCCCGGCAAGTTCCTGCTGTCCGCACCCGAACACGACACGCCCCGACGAGGCCGCGCCTACCTGCTCACCGATGACGCGGTGAGCGAGGCCGCACAGCGACACGAGGCTCTGCGCCCCGTCCTGGACGAGGTCTCGCGGCGCGCGCTGGACGAGGCCGCTACGCCGCTTCTACAGCCCGTCTCAGCGGCGTCCGTCCCGCTGAGGCCGTCTAGGGAAGACCGCGCCGAGAGCGTCCTGAGAAAGGCTCTAGAGGGCGCGCCGGACGAAGGGCTTCCGATCGCACACCTGCTCATGATCACCGAGATGAGCCGGCCCACCCTCTACCGGCGGCTCAACGAGCTGGTGAAGACCGGCCGCGCCGTCCAGGTCGGACGAGGCCGCTACAAGGCGCCCGACCACACTCCGTGATCGTCTCAACGTCTCGTCTCACGCGCGCGCCTGCACGTAAGGAGCCGAGAGACGCCCTTGAGACGAGACGAAGACGAGCACCCACCGTAGCCAAGGAGATGATCGCCAACCCACATCGCACACGCCCCTGGCACACCGCCTCGGGCGAGAGGAGGTGGTGACCGTGCAGGCGTACACCGTCGAGCAAGTGGCCGAGATCCTCAACATCGGCCGGGACAAGGTCTACTTCCTGATCCGCACCGGCCAACTCCACAGCATCAAGATCGGCAAGCTGCGCCGCATCACTGACCGGCACCTCGCCGAGTTCGTCACCTCCCTCGAGGAGGCCAACCGCTGACAACCGCCGGGAGGCCCGTCCCGCACATGACCGCGAACGGACCTCCCACACGAGGGACGTCTAGGGACGTCTTGAGTTATGGTCAGTGGTGACCTCGACCGACACGAGGAGGGATCCCTTGTCCAAGATCCTCATCGGCAAGTACGAGGGGACGATCTACCCGGAAGGTAACGGCTACACGGGAGCCGTCGCGCTCGGCTTCGGACCGGACGGCAAGCGCAAGCGGCTCAAGAGGAAGGGGCCGACCAAGGCGGCCGTCAAAGACAAGCTCATCGAAGCCCTGGACGAGCTTGAGAAGGGCGTGAAGCCCGATCCCCACTACTACGTGACGAACGCGGTCAACGACTTCCTCGCCGCGTTCGCCAAGACGGGCAAGTCACCGTCGACCAGCGGAACTTACCGGTCGCTCGCGGATCACCAGCTCATCCCGTTCATCGGCCGGATCCGCTTGAAAGACCTCACGGCGGACGACGTCGAGAGGTGGCTCAACGGGCGATCGGAACACCTCACCTCGTCCACCCTGGGACTCGTCCACGCACTGCTCAAGCGCGTGATCCATCGAGCGGCGCGGCATGACAAGGTCGGCCGTAACGTGGCGACCCTGGTCGATACGCCGATGGGCAAGCCAGGGCGCAAGTCCCGCTCGCTGTCTCTGGAACAGGCCAGAGCAGTGCTCGCGGAGGCGAGCAAGCCCGAACATCGGATCGGGGCGTACGTCATCCTCGCGATCGTCTCGGGCCTCCGCACCGAGGAGCTCCGCAAGCTCAAGTGGAGCGCTGTGGATCTCGATACGGCGACTGTCTACGTCCTGCGTTCCGACAGGTACCAGGAAGAGACGAAGACTCTCATGAGCCGGCGAGGTCTCGGCATCGCCGAGATGGGGGTTGAGGCTCTCCGGAGCCTGCGCAAGCGGCAGGCCGAGGAGCGCCTGAGGGCAGGCGAGGAGTACGAGGACCACGATCTCGTCTTCTGCCACGAGAACGGGGCGCCGTACTCCTCAGGGCAAGTCCGCCTCCGCTTCCGCAAGATCCTGGAAGCGGCCGGCATCGACGGGGAGGCGTGGTGCCCCCGCGAACTGCGCCACACGTTCGTGTCGCTCATGAGCGATCACGGCGTGCCGATCGAGCGCATCAGCGACCTCGTCGGGCACAAGAACACGACGATCACCCAGACCATCTACCGTCACCAACTCAGGCCCGAGATCCGCGACGGTGCCCAGCACATGAACGAGATTTTCGGAAGCAAGAACAAGCTCGCGTAGGCGTGTAGCTCCCATGACAGCTCCCCCGGACCTGGACGCAGCATCGCGACCCGCTCTGACCTGGATCGCCTCAAGATCGCTCATTAAGGAAGAGCTAACGGTGGAGTGAGGGGGTGGGGGTGTCGGGGGCGGTGGTGGGGGTTTCGAGGGGGGTGGGTTCTTGGAGGAGGCGGGCGAGGAGCCAGGCGGCGGCGGGGACGGCGATCAGCGGGAGCAGGGCGGCGCGGGGGGACGCGGCGTCGGCGAGCGCGCCCACGGCGGGGCTGGCGATACCGCCGGCGCTGACGGCGAGGCCGAGGGTGACGCCGCTGGCGGTGCCGACGCGGCGCGGCAGGTAGTCCTGGCCGAGCGTCACCTGGATCGAGAACGGGGTGTAGAGGGCGATCGCGGTGAGCGCGACGAACACGTAGATCGCGTAGGAGGGGGCGAGCGCGACGCCCGCGACCGCCGGGACGGCGAGCAGGTAGGAGGCGCGGAGCGTCCGCACGCGGCCCAGGGTCGCGGCGAGCCGGCCGCCGAGGACGGTTCCGACGGCGCCGCCGGCGAACAGGACGAACAGGGCGACCGCTCCGGCGTCGGAGCCGCCGCCGGTCCGCTGGCGCGCGACGACGGCGAGCAGGGTGCTGAGGCCGAAGAAGACGACCGAGCGGCACAGCACGACCAGGGAGAGCCGGACGAACATCGGCCAGTCGTCGCGTCCGTCGGACGTGGTCTTCCTCGCCGCCGCGCCGGCCGTGCGGCGCCGCATCGCGGTGAGGCTGAGCGCCGTCCCGAGGACGGCCGGGGCCGCGAGCCACGGCGTGGCGTGCAGGCCGCCCGCCGCGAGGACGGGCGTGACCAGCAGCGGGGCGGCGGCGAAGCCGATGTTGCCGCCGAGCGAGAACCAGCTCATCCCGGCGTGGTCGCCGCCGGTCACGGCGCGCGCGATCCGCGCCGACTCGGGGTGGTAGGCGGCCACGCCGAGACCGGACACCGCGATCGCGGCCCAGGTCAGGGCGTACGCGTCGGACACTCCGGACAGCGCGACGCCGAGCCCGGCGGCGCCCGTCCCGGCGGGCACGAGCCACGGCATCGCCCAGCGGTC
Source organism: Actinomadura sp. NPDC048394 (assembly GCF_040651755.1). Taxonomy (NCBI): domain Bacteria; kingdom Bacillati; phylum Actinomycetota; class Actinomycetes; order Streptosporangiales; family Thermomonosporaceae; genus Actinomadura; species Actinomadura sp. NPDC048394. Next base: position 11,520 of record NZ_JBEZJL010000071.1, read on the forward strand.
GGTCAGCATCCCGAACGCGGGCTGGACGACGGAGGACAGCAGCGTGGCGGCCAGCACGATCCCGGACGCGGCGACGTAGCTGTAGTGCCGCCCGGTGACGAGGAACGGGACGATCGCGGGGACGGCGCCCTGGTAGACGTCGACGCAGGCGTGTCCGGCCGACAGCAGCGCGACGGGGCCTCTGCGGTTCATACCGGCAGCCTCGCGCCCGACGCCTCTGTCGCGCTTCCGATATTTGGCCAACTTGTATCGCTGTTCCGCCATTGTCGGTGCCCGTGCGTACCCTGACCCGATGACCCGCTACACCCCGCGCGCGAGCACGGGCCTGCGGCTCCTGCCGCCCGGCGGCGAGATCGACGCGCACCGCCACGACGACCACCAGCTCGCCTACGCGGGCTCCGGCGTCCTGTCGGTCACGACCGACGCCGGTATCTGGCTCGCGTCGCCGGCGCGCGCGCTGTGGATCCCCGCCGGGACGGTGCACGAGCACCGCTCGTTCGGCGGCGCCGACCTGCGGCTCATCGGGATCCCGGCGCCGCGCGACCCGCTCGGCCTCGCCCGCCCCGCCGTCCTCGGGGTGGACGCGCTGCTTCGCGAGCTGGTCGTGGCCTGTACCGACGTCCCCGCCGAGGAGCGGGACGGCGCCGAATGGCTGCGGCTGCGGGACGTCCTGCTCGACCGCGTCGCGCGCGCCCCCAGGTACGCCGACTACGTCCCCTCCGCCCGGGACCCGCGCCTCGCCGCCGTGTGCCGGATGCTGTGCGACGACCCCGCCGACGACCGGACGCTCGCCGAACTCGGCGCGCGCGCAGGAGCCGGCGAGCGCACCCTCACCCGGCTGTTCCGCGCCGAACTCGGCATGACGTTCCCGCAGTGGCGCGCCCAGCTGCGCCTGCACCACGCCATGGTCCTGCTCGCCGAGGGCCTTCCGGTGACGACCGTCGCGCACCGGTCCGGATGGGCGTCCGCCAGCGCGTTCATCGACGCGTTCCGCCGCACCTTCGGCCACACGCCCGGCACGCACCGCGCCCGCGTCGACGGGCGCCTCCTGCTCCGCTGACCTCCCGCGCGCGCCCCCGGACCGCCTGTGATCAGGCGCGGAGCCGCCGGCGGCGCGGGGCCGCCGCCCTCCACAGCTCGGCCGGCGTCCGGACGAGCCGCAGGACGTGCAGGTCGCGCGGCCGGATCGCCGTGCCCGCGAACGTCGCGTACGGAAGCGCGCAGTACAGCAGCCCAAGCAGGGCACCCATCCACGGCTCGGCGAGCAGGCCCGCCACGATCACCCCGCACCAGGCCAGCTCGGCGCGCACCGTCCGGCGGCGCGGCGGCAGGGCGCGGCCGCCCACCCGCGCCACGACGGTCTCGGCGGGCGCGGCGTCCGGCCGCAGCCGCGCCGCGAGCATCGCCAGGTCCGCGTCGTCGATCCGCGACCGCGCCGGCACCGCCTCCGCGACCAGCAGCGCGTACCCGGCGCCGCGTCCCGACCCCGACGGGTCCTCGAAGTGCGCGTGCCGGGCCAGGTCCAGCGCCTGCAGGACGGGCAGGTCCGCCGGGACGAGGTCGAGCAGCCCGAGCCCGCGCTCGCGGGCGTACGACGCCGCCGCGCGCCGCACGTCCTCCGGCACCTCGACCCCGGCGGCCACCAGCGGCCGGTAGCCGTCCAGCACGTGCAGGGCGCGGACGGGCGGCAGCCGCCGCAGCCCGCCGATCCGGCGCCGCAGCCGCAGCGCGTCCACGACCATCGCCAGCGCCGCCAGCGCCAGCGCGATGTGCACCGCGTCGAGCAGTCCCACCCGTCACCTCCAGCCTCGCCGTCGGCGCATCGTCCCAGCGCACAGGGGTGCGCGGACATGCAGGCGGCGGCGAACCCGGCGGGCGCGCTTGTCAGCGAACTCACAAGCCGCCCCCTCGCCCGGCGGCCCAGCGCCTAGGATGAGGCGCCGGGGAGGTGGTGGACGTGGACGCGCCGCACATGTCGTTCCCGCCGGACGGCTGCTCCTACGAGGTCCGCTACACGCTGGGCCGCCGCGGCACGGGCCTGGAGGCGTTCGCCGACGAGTTCGACCTCGGGCGCTGGTTCGTCCTGATGGCCGAGGAGGGCGTGTTCGCCCCGGTGGAGTTCTCCGTCCCCGACGAGGACGGCCGCAACGGCTTCCAGATCTTCTGCGTGTCCGACGGCGCCCGGGTCCCGATCAGCTACTTCCACCCGCGTCTCGTCCGGGGCCGCATCGAGGGCGCGCGCGCCGCCGTCCCGAACCCCTGACCCGCGACCCGCGCCGCTACGCGCGCGCGGGGCGCCGGAGCACGGCCGCCGCGAGGACCGCCAGGCCGCAGAACGTCCCGGCGAGCACCCCGTACCCGGCCGCGGACATGATGACGGTGGACAGCAGCCCGGCCGCGGCGGCGATCGTCCACACGGCCGCGTCCACCGAGCCCTCGACGTCCGCGCGCGCGGGCTCGGGCAGCTCGCGGGCGAGCCGCCCGCTGCCGCCGACGAAGCACAGGTTCCACGCGTAGCCGAGCCCGAACAGCGCTGCGGCGCGGGCCCAGGCGCCGTCCCCGGCCGCCGCCAGGCCCGTCGACGCGGCGAGCGCCGCGATCCCGGCGAGCATCACCGGGCGCGCCCCGTACCGGTCGACCAGCCGGCCCGTCACCGGTGACAGCGCGAACATCCCCAGCGTGTGCGCGGACAGCGTCATCCCGACCATGCCGAGCCCGTCGCCGTGCATCCGCATCGCGACCGGCGCGGCCGTCATGACCGCGACCATGACGACCTGTGCCGTGGCCATCACCACCAGCGCGGAACGCGTCACCGGCCCTTGGAATAGGTCGCGCACCGAGATGCGGTGACCCGCCTCCGGCGCGTCGATAGCGGGCGCCGCCGGGCCGGACGCGACCGCCGCGATCGCGGCGACCGCGGTGGTCAGGAACGCGGCCAGGAACGGGCCCGCGAGGGACGGCAGGCCCAGCCCGCGCGCGACCCCGCCGGACGGGTCGAGCAGCAGCGGCCCGCCGACCGCGCCGACGGCGGCGGACCAGACGACGACGCCGATCGCGGAGCCGCGCCGTCCCGGCGGGTACAGCTCGGCCGCCGCGTACCGCGAGAGCTGCGCGCCCGCGTTGCCGAGGCCGAGCAGCACCATGCCCGCGCACAGGGCGACCAGGTCGCCGCGCGCGACGCCGCCGGCGGCGAGGCAGGCGCCGGCCGCCGCGGCGAGATACCCGCCGGCCAGCACCGCGCGGCGGCCGAGGCGGCGCGCCAGCCGGGTGAGCGCGAGCGCGCCGGCCCCCGTGCCGACGATCCCGGCGGTGGCGGGGACGCCGCCCCAGCCGGTGCCCAGCCGGTCCGCGGCGGACAGGGTGCCCGCCGCGCTCGCCATCGACATCGCCGCGTTCATGAGAGCGGTCCCCGCGCACAGCGCCGCCATCGGACGCGCCCGCACCGGGCGCGCGCTCAAAATCTGATCCATGCCCTCGACGCTAGAAAGGCCCGGCGCCGGGATGAATGGGCGATCTACGGTGTTCGCACGGACCCGCCTCTCGTTCGCAAGCGAAATCCGGAAAGGAGCCTTTCGGATGGATCGGGACCTCGACCAGACGGACTGGCGCATCATCGCCGAACTCCAGCGCGACGGGCGGCTGTCGTTCAACCGGCTCGCCGCCCGCGTCAACCTGTCGGCGCCCGCGGTGGCCGAGCGGGTCCGGCGGCTGGAGGAGACCGGCGTGATCACCGGCTACCAGGCGCGGATCGACCCGGCCCGGGTCGGGCAGCCGCTCACCGCGTTCGTGCAGATGCGCTGCGCCCTCGGCCGCTGCCTGCTGAAGACCACCACCGCCGAGGACCTGCCCGAGGTCACCGAGGTGCACAAGCTCAGCGGGAACTGGTGCTCGATGCTCAAGGTGCGGGTCGCGTCCATGCCGCACCTCGAAGGGCTGCTGGAACGGCTCGGCGAGCACGGCGAGATGAACTCCCACATCGTGCTGTCGACCGCGTACGAGGCGCGCGCCGTCGAGCCCCCGGCGCCGGAGTCCCGCACGGTGACCGCCTCGGAGGGCTGGACCCGCCGGCCGTGAGACGAAGCGTCAGCGCGCCGGGTGCGGCGCGGGGCGTCAGCGCGCCGGGTGCGGTGCGGGCGACGGGGTCCGGCTCGTCGCGGGCCCGAGCGTGATGGTGCCGCCGCGCTCGACGTGGCGCAGGCGGGCGGCCATCCCGCGCCGTCCCACCTCCTTGTCGAAGTCCGAGAGCGGCGACTTCATCACCGTGTAGTCGTCGTAGTGGACGGGGACGGCGGTCGCGCAGCCGGTGGTCTCCAGCCACTGCGCGCCCTGGCGCCCGTCCATGGTGACGGTGAGCAGCCCGAGCAGCCGGGTGCCGCCGAGGTGGACGACGCCCGCGTCGATGCCCGGATACCTGCGGCGGATCTCGGCGATCTCGTCGTACATGAGCGTGTCGCCGCTGATGCACACCCGGAACAGCGGTTCGCCGTCCGGCGGGCCGAACTCCAGCAGCGACCCCATGACGGGCGGCAGGAGGCGGCGCAGCGGGCCGGGCGCGTGCCGTCCCGGTAGCGCGGTCACCCGGATCGCGTGCTCGCCCTTGGCGACGGTCCCGGTGTCCCAGGTACGCATCCCCTCCGCGGAGCGGAACCCTCGGCCGCTCAGCGCGCGCGCCGCCGCCGTGGTGGTGAGGATCGGCAGTCGCCGGTCGAGGTACCGCTCGGCCACCGGGTCCCAGTGGTCGCCGTGCAGGTGGGAGAGCAGTACGGCGTCGAGCTCGGGCAGCTCGTCCACCGAGATCGCCGGGTCCTTGACCCGCCTGCTGGTGATGCCGTGGCCGAGGTCGGCGCGCTCGCCCCGGCGCAGGAAGTTCGGGTCGGTCAGCAGCGTGACGCCGCCGTACCGGATGATCGTCGTCGCGTTCCCGACGAAGGTCAGGGTGGCCGTGTCCACGGGCATCGTTCCCCCTCTCCGATCCCGGTCGATGCCCCTACCCCGCGAACCGCGCCCCAAGCGCCCCTGAGCGGTCCGGCGGCAGCGCCCCCGATGGTCCGGCGACCGGCCGCCGGAACGCGCGCGGCGCGGGCCCGGAGGCCGCCGCGAGTTCCGGGATCGGGCAGGTCGTGGTTGAATTCTCGATTATGTGGCCCTCGTCACAAAGATCACTCCCGTGGCGGCGGAGGTATCAGCCGGGGGTTCCCACCGAGGTCGAGATCCCGGACGTCCCCGTCACCCGGCTGCTCGACGACGCCGCGGAGCGGTACCCGCGGCGGACCGCGCTGGTCTTCTTCGGGCGGCGGATCGACTACCGGGAGCTGCGGGACGCGGCGGACCGGTTCGCCGACGGGCTGCACCGGCTCGGCGTGCAGCCCGGCGACCGGGTGGCGCTGATCCTGCCGAACTGCCCGCAGCTGGTGATCGCGTTCTTCGGGGTGCTGCGCAGGGGCGCGATCGCCGTCCAGCACAACCCGCTGTACACCGAGGAGGAGATGCTCCACCAGCTCGCGGACTGCGATGCCCGGGTCGCCGTCGTGCTGGATCGTTCCTACGCGACGGTGCGGGCGGTGCGGCACCGGCTGCGGCTGGAGCACGTCGTCGTCACCTCGCTCGTGGAGTACCTCCCGCCGGCCAAGCGGGCGGTGCTGCGGCTGCCACTCGTGCAGACGCAGCGGCGGCGCGCCGCCATCACCGCGGACGTGCCGGACGACGCCGGCATCGTCCCGTTCAAGGAGCTGCAGAGGATCCCGCAGCGGCAGGTGCGGCAGCTTCCGGTGGATCCGTCGCGGGACCTGGCGGCGATCCAGTACACGGGCGGGACGGAGGGCCGTCCCAAGGGCGCCATGCTGACGCACCGCAACCTCGTCGCGAACGCGTGCCAGCAGCACGCGTGGGACGTCGGCGGGCGCGAAGGGCAGGACGTGACGCTCGCGGTGCTGCCGCTGTTCCATTCGTTCGGGCTGATGAGCTGCCTCATCGCGCCGGTGATGACGGCGGGCGCGGTGGTGCTGCTCCCGCGCTTCGACCGCGACCGGGTGCTGCGCACCATCCGCAAGTACCGGCCGACGGTCTTCCCCGGCGTCCCGACGCTGTACGAGCAACTGCTGGACAGCCCCCGGTTCCGGCCGTCGGACCTGCGGTCGCTGCGCGTCTACATCTGCGGCGCGATGGCCCTGGGGCAGCGAATCCTCGACCGCTTCGACGAGCTGGGGGCGCGCGGGCTGATCCAGTGCTACGGGCTGACGGAGGCGTCCCCGGCCGTCACCGGCAACCCGCTGGGCGGCGGCGCCCGGAACCTGACCGTGGGGCTGCCGCTGCCGATGACGGACGCGGTCATCGTGGACGTCGACGAGCCGACGCGGGACCTGCCCCCAGGGGAGGTCGGCGAGCTGGTCGTGCGCGGCCCGCAGGTGTTCGCGGGCTACTGGAACGCGCCGCTCGCCACCGCGCAGGCCCTGTCGAAGGGTTGGCTGCGGACGGGCGACATCGCGGTGATGGACGAGGAGGGGTTCATCACCATCCTCGAACGGCAGCGGGACATGATCAAGGTGAGCGGGTTCAGCGTCTTCCCGTCCGAGGTGGAGAAGGTGCTGCGGCGCCATCCCGCCGTCTACGACTGCGCGGTGGTCGGCGGGCCGGACGAGCGGCGCGGGGAGCGCGTCATCGCGCACGTGGTGGAGCATCCCGCCTACCCGTTCTCCGCGGACGAGCTGCGGCGGCACTGCGAGCGCTATCTGTCGCACTACAAGGTGCCCGCGGAGTTCCGCCCGCGCACGGACCTGCCGCGGAACGTCCTGGGGAAGGTCGTTCGGCGCAAGCTGCGCGACGAGTCGGTCAACTCCCCGGCGTAGGCGGCGAACTCCCCGGCGTAGGCGACGAACTCTCCGGCGGCGAACTCTCCGGCGTGGGCGGCGCCCGCCGGGTGGTTGACTGGTCGCGTGGAGACCGAGACCGCCCCGCCGGAGCTCTTCGCCCGGCTCGCCGAGATCGGGCGCGACTCGTCCCGTATCGCCGCGCGCGCTTCGGACGCGCCTCAAGAGCCGGAGACGCTGTACGACCGTCACGGCGTCCTAGTGGTCCGGGTAGGCGAGGTCGTGGTGAAGGCGCACCAACCCGACCGTGACTACGGGGAGCCGTTCCTGGCACGCATCAAGGTCGCGGCGTCCCTGCCCGATCTGCTGATCGGGCCGCTGGGCCCGCCGTCGAACGTGGACGGCCGTACGGTGACCCTCTCCGTGTACGGGGAGCCGGTGGATCCGCACAAGGAGCTTCCCTGGGCGGACGCCGGGCGGCTCCTGGCCGCACTGCACTCCACGCCCGTGCCGGCGGACGCGCCGTCCTGGGGTCGTCCCACACGGGTGGCCACGCAGGTGGCGCGCCTGGGCGACGGCGCTGCAGAAGACGAGGTGCGGCGCGCGTTCGCCACGCTGCCCGCCTGGGTCCGCGGCGACGGTCCGGACAAACGCCGCCCCGAGCGCGCGGAACACCTCATCCACGGCGACTGGCATCTCGGCCAGATGGTGCGCGCGCGGGACGGGCGCTGGCGGCTGATAGACATTGAGGACCTCGGCAGGGGCGACCCCGCGTGGGACCTGGCGCGCCCCGCCGCGCTGTACCTGTCGGGCGTCCTGCACCCGGACGACTGGGGGCGGTTCCTCGACGCCTACATCGAGGCCGGCGGCCCCGCCGTGCCGGACGGCGGCGACCCCTGGGCGACCCTCGACCTGCCCGCGCGAAGTCTGGCGATCCAGATCGCCGCCACGTGCGTCATATCCGCAAGGGAGGACGAGCGCCCGTTGGACGGACCGGAGCAGGCGATGGTGGACGCCTGCGGCAGAATCGCCGCGGCGGGGGACCCGGCATGACGACCGGCATGACGGCCCGTATGACGTGGCGCGGAACCTGCCCTACATTTACCCTCTACCTGGGGATCCATAGCGGAAGGATGACAAGCCGATGCACTGCCCTAAGTGTCATGGATTGATGCGGACTTACAACCGCAGCGGCGTCCACATCGAACAGTGTGACAACTGCCGGGGCATCTTCCTCGACTACGGCGAGCTCGAGGCCCTCGGCCAGATGGAGTCCCGGTACCGCGCCGCGCCGCCCCCGCCCGGCTGGGGCGCCCCCGCGGCCTCCGTGCACCACCATCACCACGGCCACCACGCGCCGCACCACGGCAGCGTTTTCCACATGCTCTTCTCGACCTGACGCCCGTGCGGCCCGCCCCCCTCGGAGGCGGGCCGCGTTCTTTCGGGCACGGGTTTTCCGGTCGCGCGGACCCGCGGCGGCGGTCGTCACAGGCGCGGGTCGACGGGCTCCGACTCCAGGGCCAGGACGGCGAAGACGGCCTGGTTGACCCGCCACAGCGGCTCCCCTGCGGCGAGCCGGTCGAGCGCCTCGGCGCCCAGGGCGTGCTCGCGCATCGCCAGTGACCGCTTGCGGCCGAGCGACCTGCCGCGCAGCCGGTCGAGGTTCTCCGGCTCGGTGTAGTCCGGCCCGTAGATGATCCGCAGGTACTCGCGGCCCCGGCACTTCACGCCGGGCTGCACCTTCGCGTCCTCCGGGAGCGGCCCGAGCGGCTTGACGACCATCCCCTCGCCGCCCGACGCGGTGAGCTTCTCCCACCACTCGGTCGCGGCGGCCTCCGACTCCGGCGAGGCCAGGTCCACGATGACCGACTCCGTCCGCTGGAGCAGCCCGGTCGGGTCGGCCGCGGCGAGCCCGGCGGCGACGTCCAGGTGCCAGTCGTGGTCGCGTGCTGCGGCCAGGGACCGGCCTTCCGCGGCGAGCACCTGGAACGGTGCGAGCCGCACTCCCTCCAGTCCGTTGACGGGCCAGCAGTAGCGCGCGTAGGCGTCGCGGAAGCGCGCCGCGTTGGCCGCGCGCCGGTCGATGTGCTCGCGGAGCCCGCCGACGTCGATGCCGCGCTCGTGTGCGCGCGCGAGGACGTCCGACGCCATCGGCAGTGCGGCGCGGGCCGCCGCGCCGGTCGCGGCGTACTGGGTGCGGATCAGGTCCATGGCCTTCGCCGACCACGGCAGCAGCTCGCAGTCCAGCACGAGCCATCCGGTCTCCAGCTCGTCCCATAGCCCGGTGGCGCCGATCGCGGCGCGGAGCCGGGCGAGCAGCTCCTCGGTCGCGGACGCGTCGCGGAAGAAGGCCCGCCCGGTGCGGGTGTAGACCGCGCCGGTCGTCCCGTCGTCCACGCCGAACCGTGCCTCCGCCACGGACGCGTCGCGGCACACGACCGCGACGGCGCGCGAGCCCATGTGCTTCTCCTCGCAGATCGCGCGCAGGACGCCCTTGTCCCGGTACGCGGCGAGCGCCTCGGCGGGGTGCTCCAGGTGGCCGGGCAGCGGCGAGGTCGCCGCGGGCGCCATCGTCGGCGGCAGGTAGACGAGCCACCGCGGGTCGACGGCGAACCGGCTCATCACCTCCAGCGCGGCCAGCGCGTTCTCCTCCCGGACGGTGACGCGCCCCATCAGCCGGGTCTCCACGCCCTGCGCGCCCAGGACGTCGTCGATCTTCAGGACGTCGCTCTCGCGGTGGCCGCCCGGCGCCGACGGGGACGCCGCGTGCAGCGGGCGCGCCGGCTCGTACCAGACCTGCCGCGCCGGGACGGACACCAGCTCGCGCTCCGGGTAGCGCAGCGCGGTCAGCTTGCCGCCGAACACCGCGCCGGTGTCGAGGCAGATGGTGTTGTTGACCCATTCCGCGTCGGGGACGGGCGTGTGGCCGTACACCACCATCGCCTTGCCGCGGTAGTCGCGCGCCCACGGGTACCGGACGGGCAGCCCGTACTCGTCGGTCTCGCCCGTGGTGTCGCCGTACAGCGCGAACGACCGGACACGGCCGGACGCGCGCCCGTGGTAGTCCTCCTTGAGGCCGGCGTGGGCCACGACAAGGCGTCCTTCATCGAGGACGTAGTGGCTGATGAGGCCGTCCATGAAGCGCAGCGCGCCGTCGCGGAACTCCTCGGTCTCGGCGCCGAACTGCTCCATCGACTCGGCGAGCCCGTGCGACAGCCGCACCTGGCGGCCCCGCAGGGCGCGGACGAGCTTCGCCTCGTGGTTGCCGGACACGCAGAGCGCGTTGCCCGCCTCCACCATGCCCTTGACGAGCCGGACGACGCCGGGCGAGTCGGGCCCGCGGTCGACCAGGTCGCCGACGAAGACGGCGGTGCGCCCGCCCGGGTGGTTCGCGCCGGCGGCCAGTCCCCGCGCGTCCCGCTCGATCTCGTAGCCGAGGTCGCCGAGCAGCTCCTCCAGCTCGGCGCGGCATCCGTGCACATCGCCGACGATGTCGAACGGCCCGGTCAGGTCACGCCGGTCGTTCCACGCCTTCTCGTAGACGATCGTCGCGGCGTCGATCTCCTCCTGCCCGGACAGCACGAAGACCCGCCGGAACTCGCGGCCCAGCGTCCGCAGCCCGCGGGTCAGCTCGCGCCGCTGGCGCGGGATGACGTGCGGGGGCATGTCCCGGTCGGGGCGGGCGGCGTTCCGCTCGGCAGCGAGCCGCTCAGGGACGTCCAGGACGATCGCAGCCGACAGCACGTCGTGCTCCTTGGCGAGCCGCAGCAGCGCCTGCCGCGCCTTGCTCTGCACGTTCGTCGCGTCCACGACGGTGAGCAGGCCGCGCCGCAGCCGCTTGGCCACGATGTAGTGCAGCAGGTCGAACGCGTCGCCGGTGGCGGACTGGTCGTTCTCGTCGTCGGACACCATGCCGCGGCAGCGGTCGGACGACACCACCTGCGTCGGCGCGAAGTGCTTGCGCGCGAAGTGCGACTTGCCCGACCCGGTCACGCCGACCAGGACGACGAGCCCCATCTCCGGAAGCCGGATCTCGGTCATCGGGCGAACACTCCCATCTGCGTCGGCGCGCCCACCTCGGGGTCGTCGTCGCCGACCGGCACGTGGCGGACGCGGTAGCCGTGCGCCTCGGCGACGCGGCCGGCCCAGGCGCGGAACTCCGCGCGCGTCCATTCGAAGCGGTGGTCGGGGTGGCGCATGGCGCCGGGCGCCAGCCCCTCGTAGCGGACGTTGTGCTCGGCGTTGGGCGTCGTCACGACGACGACGCGGGGCTTGGCCTGGCCGAACACGACCTGCTCCATGGCACGGAGCCGGGGCGGGTCGATGTGCTCGACGACCTCCATCAGCACGGCCGCCTCGTAGCCGCGGAAGCGTTCGTCCGCGTAGGTGAGCGCGCTCTGGAAGACGTCGAGGACGCGCTTGTCGGGACGATGCCGGGGCTTGTCCAGACGCAGCCTGCGCGCCGCTCCCTCCAGCGCGCGGTACGAGACGTCCGTACCGGCGATCTCCGTGAAGAAGTCGTCCTGGGCGAGGCGCGCCAGGAGCTTGCCCGAGCCGCACCCCATGTCGATGACGCGGCGCGCGTCCTCGTCGTGGAGCGCCTGCACGACGGCCTGGATCCGCCGCTCCGACAGCGAGGCGGGGGCCTCCGCCTCGGCATCCGTGCCGTTGTCCGCGCGCGCGGGCTCCTCCTCGACCTCGACCGGGTCGAGCGCGTCCTCCGGCGCGTCCTCCGCGTCGGCCAGGCGGCCCAGCGCCGCGCGCACGAGGGAGCGCCGGTTGGCGAGGTAGCGGCGGGTGATGGCGGCCCGGTCGGGATGCGCGCCGAGCCATCCCTCCCCCGCCCGGATGAGCTTGTCGACCTCGTCCGGCGCGATCCAGTAGTGCTTCGCGTCGTCCAGCACGGGCAGGAGCACGTACAGCTGGTTGAGCGCGTCGGCGAGCCGCATCCGGCCGGTGAGCGTGAGCGTCACGTAGCGGGAGTCGCCCCATTCGGCGAACTCGGGGTCCAGCGGCACGGGCACGGCCGACACGTCCCAGCCCAGCGGCGCGAAGAAGCGCTCCGCCTGCCCGGGGCCGCCGCGGCACGGCAGCGCCGGCAGCACGATCTCCAGCGGGATCGCGGTCTCCGCCAGTTCGGGGCGCATGTCGCACCTGCCGCGCATGGCGGTACGGAAGACGTTCGCCATCGCGGACGCCAGCAGCGACGACGCCGCGTACGGGCGGTCGTTCACGTACTGGCCGAGGGAGAAGTCGGGCGTGCCCCTCCCGCGCGTGCGCACGAGCTTGACCGGGTCGACGTCCAGCAGCAGCGCCGCCGTGCAGCGGCGCGCGCCGGCGTCGGGGTAGAAGACGTGCGCGGTGCCGAAGGACTGCCCGAAGCTCTGCGCCTTGTCCGGGTGCTTGTGCAGCAGGAAGCCCAGGTCGGTCGCCTGGTCCGCGGTGGTACTGATCGTCAGGAGCACGCCTCGAGTGTGGCGGAACCCGGCGGCGCGCTTCTAATTCATTTTCCGGCGACCGCGGGGCCGGTCAGGAAACGGCCGTGCGCGTCGAACGGCCACGGGTTGGCCCGGCAGCCTTTCAGCCCGTAGATCTGCTGCATCATCACCGGGGCCAGGCGGCCGCGTCCCGGGCAGGTCATATGGCCGAACCCCAGCCGGTGGCCGACCTCGTGGTTGATGGTGAGGGCGTGATAGGCGTCCGGCTGCCCGCGGTAGTACTTGGTCAGCAGCAGCCAGCGCCGCAGGTTCACGACGACCTGCTTGCCGCCGCTGCAGTTCACCGTGCCGTTCGTGGTCATGCCGTAGGAACCGCAGATCTTGTCGACGGTCTTCGGTGAGGCGAGCTGCACCACGAAGTCGTACTGGCCGGAGTTGACGCGCTGGAACGCCCATTTCCCGCTGGCCGTCCACCCCCGCTTATCCGCGAGTATCTTGTCGACGCTGCGCGCGAACTTCGTGGGGTCCTGCCGTAAGCCGCCTTCCACCTGGACCATGTAGCGCATCACCTTTCCATGGCCGAACACGCGGCTTCCGGAAGCGGGCAGAAGGAATTTCCCCGTGCCCTTCGTGGGGATGTACAGGGACCGTGTGGGCTTGACGATGGGCGCGTCGGACGGCTCCGACTCGACCCGGGCGCCCCCGTTCTGCCCCGCGCCGGTCTCCCGCGCGGGCGGCGGCGCGGCGGCGTGCTTCGTCCCGCCGCCGAAGCTCAGGTAGGCCATCGCGCCGAGGCCCGCGACGGCGACGAGCACCAGGGCGGTGACGCCGATGATCACGCCGCGCAGCCGCGTCCGGCGGGCGCCCTCGAACTCGCGTTCCAGGTCGTCGCCGAGCCAGTCGCCCGAGACCGGACGGCGCGGACCGCCTCCGCGGCGCCCGCCGCGCCCACCGCGTCCGCCCCGTCCGGCGGGCCCGGCGGGCGGCATCGGCGGGGGCGGCGGGCCGCCCGCGCCCGGTGGGGCGGCGGCCCGGCGGTGGGACGACGCCCGGCGGCGGCCCTGTCGTGATCGTGGAGGCTGCATCGGGCAGCCAGCATGCCAGAAAGTAGTCAGAATATGATCATTTCCCACAAATCCCCAGGTAGTACTACAAGTCCCCATATCTCTGGCGGGTGTCACCCGATCACGAAGAGTGGCGGACCGGCCGCGAAAAGGGTTTGCGGTAGGCCGCGCGCGCCCGCCACAATCCGGAGCGACATGAGCAGACACCCCCGCCGGATGACCGCGCAGGAGACCGTGGCCGTCCTCGAACGCGGCGAGTACCGTGCCCCGTCCGGGCACACCGTCTCCATCGCCGACGACCTCGCGCGCTGCGTGCGCGACACCGTCCTGTACCGCCCGGAGGAGCTGGACGCCCTCCTGAAGGACCTCCCCGCCGCCGCTCCCGGCGCGGGCCCCGCCGCCGGCGCCGCGACGCGCGTCGAGGTGACCGACGAGACGACGCTCGCGGCGGCGCGGCGCCTGCTCGCGCCCGGGAAGGTACCGCTGGCCCTGAACTTCGCGTCCGCCAAGAACCCCGGCGGCGGCTTCCTCAACGGCGCGCACGCGCAGGAGGAGGGCCTCGCGCGCTCGTCCGGCCTGTACCCGTCGCTGCGGGCCGCGAAGGAGTACTACGAGTTCCACCGCGCGCAGGGCGACCTGCTCTACAGCGACCACATGATCTACTCCCCCGGCGTGCCGGTGATCCGCACCGACGCCGGGCGGCTGCTGGACGAGCCGTACGGGGTCGCGTTCCTGACCTCGCCCGCCCCGAACCGGGGCGCGATCCGCGATCCCGAGAAGGCCGAGCGGATCCCCGAGGTGCTGCGTGTGCGCGCGCGGAAGGTCCTCGCGGTGGCGCTGGCCAGGGGCCACGGACGGCTGGTCCTGGGCGCGTGGGGCTGCGGCGTGTTCCGCAACGATCCGGCCGAGGTGGCGGAGGCGTTCGCCGGGCCGCTCGGGCCGGGCGGCGAGTTCGAGAACCGCTTCGAACACGTCGTCTTCGCCGTCTGGGAGTCCGCCAAGGACACGCCCAGGCGCAACGCGTTCCGCCACGTCTTCGGCTGACGCCCGGCACCGGCACCGGCGCCGGGCCGGGCGCGTCCCGGCGGCTACTTGCCGCCGGCGTCCTCGACGTAGGACGCGACACCGCGCAGCAGGACGTCCAGGCCGAACTCGAACCGCTCGGCGCCGCCCTCGTCGGTGAGGTCGTCCACCAGCGCCACGATGTGCGGGTACCGGCCGGGCGGCAGAGCCTTGTAGTACTCGCGGATCTCGGCGAGGTACTTGTGGAAGTGCTCCCACGGGTCCTCGTCATCCTTGATCGTCGCGGTGTAGAAGGTGTCCTCGATGGCGTCGGCGTCGATGTACATGCCCAGCGTGTCGACGGCGAGCCCGGCGACCTTCGGCGGGACGCCGCCCGCGATCATGAGGCCGAGCTGCGCCTCGGCGACGGCGAGCAGGTGCGGGCCCGTCGGGATCAGCCCCATGGAGACCTTCGCGATGTCGCGGTGCGAGGTGTAGACGCGGCGGACCTCCATCGCCACCTCCTTCAGCTGCTCGCGCCACCGGTCCGGATCGGGCCGCTCCGGCAGCCTGATCTCGGCGGCGACCCGGTCGAGCATCAGCTCGCGCAGCTCCTGCTTGTCCGAGACGTGCGCGTAGAGGGACGCCGGGCCGGTGCCGAGCTCCTGCGCGACGCGGCGCATGGTGACGGCCTCCAGCCCCTCGGCGTCGAGGACGCCGATCGCCGTCTCGACGACGAGGTCCTGCGTGAGCGGCTGCCGGGACGGCGCGGGCCTGCGGGGCCGGCGGCCCGGGGGCGTCGGCATGTCCGGACGTGCGCTGGCCACCTCGGGACCTCCCAATTTCGCGATACATCTTGACTATCCCGGAACGCGATATATCTTCTCTACCTGAGAGACAAAATCGCGTCAACGAACATCGTACTTGACACGAACGCCGTTCCCGCCTTAGAACGGTGTTCGTAGCAACGAACGCTGTTCCTATCGGAGACGACCATGACCGAGACACTGCAGACCCCCGCCGGGGCCACCGGCACGGCCGGCTACCGCTGGCGCTGGGCCGCCCTCTTCGTGATCCTCGCCGGCGAGATCATGGACATGCTGGACTCCCTGATCACCAACATCGCCGCCCCCACCATCCGCGCCGAGCTGGGCGGCTCCGCCGCCACCATCCAGTGGCTCGCCGCCGGCTACACCCTCGCCATGGCGGTCGGCGTCATCACCGGCGGCCGGCTCGGCGACCTGTACGGCCGCAAGCAGATGTTCATCGTCGGCGCGGCCGGCTTCACCGCCGGCTCCCTGCTGTGCGGCGTGGCCGTCTCGCCCGGCATGCTGATCGGCGCCCGGCTGATGCAGGGCCTGTTCGGCGCGCTGATGCTGCCGCAGGGCATCGGCATGATCAAGCAGATGTTCAGCGAGAAGGAGATGGGCGCCGCGTTCGGCGCGTTCGGCCCGGTCATGGGGCTGTCGTCGGTCGGCGGCCCGGTGCTGGCCGGCTGGCTGATCGACGCCGACCTGTGGGGCACCGGCTGGCGGATGATCTTCCTGATCAACCTGCCGCTCGGCCTCGCCGCGGTGCTCGCCGGGCTGCGCTTCCTGCCGTCCGGGCGGTCCCCGCACGCCTCCCGGCTCGACCTCACCGGCGCCGCGCTGGCCTCCGTGGGCGCCGGGCTGATGATCTACCCGCTGGTGCAGGGCCGCGAGCTGGACTGGCCCGCCTGGACGTTCGCGATGATCGCCGCGTCCCTGCTCGTCTGGGCGCTCTTCGCCTGGTACGAGACGCGCAAGCAGCGCGCCGGCGCCGACCCGCTGATCATCCCGAGCCTGTTCCGCAAGCGCGGCTTCACCGGCGGGCTCGTCGTCGGCGTCGTGTTCTTCACCGCCATGGCGGGCACCGGCCTGGTGCTCTCGCTGTTCTTCCAGCTCGGCCTCGGCTTCTCGCCGCTCAAGGCCGGCCTGGCGCAGATCCCGTGGTCGGCCGGCGTCGTCCTCGGCTTCGGCGCGGCCCAGGCCGTCCAGCGGTTCGGCCGCGCCGTCATCCAGGCGGGCGCCCTCATCATGGCGGCCGGCATGGCCGGGATGTTCGTCACGCTGCAGCTGGCGGGCACCGGCGTCACCCCGTGGCAGCTCATCCCGGCGCTGCTCGTGACCGGGCTCGGCATGGGGCTGCTGATGGCGCCGTTCTTCGACATCGCGCTGGCGGGCGTCGAGCCCGCGGAGGCCGGGTCCGCCGGCGGCACCCTCACCGCGGTCCAGCAGCTCGGCAGCTCGCTCGGCGCCGCCGTCCTCGGCACGATCTTCTTCGGCCTGCTCGGCGGGCACGTCGCCACCGCCGCCGCCGACGGGTCGGCCGCGCTGCGCGGGCGGCTCGCCGCCGTGTCCGTCCCCGCCGCGCAGCAGGAGCGCATCGTGACCGGCCTGCGCGAGTGCGGCCGCGACCGGGCCACCGCCAAGGACGCCGAGGCCGTCCCGGCGTCCTGCGCGCGGATGCAGGACGACGTCAAGGCGGCGATCGCCGCGGCGCCCTCCGCCGCCCCCGCGATCCAGAAGGCCGTCGCGGCGGACGCGGCGCACTCGGCGAAGGCCGGGTTCACCGGCGCCATGGAGATCACGCTGTGGATCGTGGCCGGCATGCTCGGCCTGACCTTCCTGGCGGTGTTCCTGCTGCCGAAGCACGCCCGCCCGCAGGACGCCCCCGGCGGCGGCGCGCAGCCCGCGGCCGCCTGACCCCCGCCGGACGGCCCCACGGCTCCGGCGGCTCCCGGCCCGGCATCCCGCGACCCGGCCGCCCGGCCGCCCGGCGGCCCGCGCCCCGCGATCCCGGCCCGGCAACCCCGGAGAAAGGCCCGCGGCGAGGACGAGCGCTCCTGCGCGGAGCGCACGTTCCGCCGCGGGCCTTCCGGCGTACCGGAGCACTGCCGGAGCGGCGCCGGGGGCGGCGCCCGTCAGACCTTCGCCAGCACCTCCGACGCCAGCAGCTCCAGGTGGTCCAGGTCGCTCAGGTCGAGGACCTGCAGGTAGATCCGCTCGGCGCCCAGCTCCCCGAACCGCCCGATCTTCTCCACGACCTCGGCCGGGGTGCCCGCGAGGCCGTTCTGCCGCAGCTCGTCCACCCCGCGGCCGATCGCGTCGGCGCGGCGCGCGAGCTCCGCCTCGTCGCGCCCGCAGCAGACGACCTGCGCCGCCGAGTACACGATCGGCTTCGTCCGGCCCGCGTCCCGGCAGGCCGCCCGGACCCGGTCGAACGCGCCGCCGGTGTCCTCGACCTGGTGGAACGGCACGTTGTACTCGTCGGCGTACGCGGCGGCGAGGCGCGGCGTGCGCTTCGGCCCGAAGCCGCCGAGGATCACCGGCGGGCCGCCCGCCTGCGCCGGCTTCGGCAGCGCCGGCGAGTCCTTCAGCGTGTAGTGCTCGCCGGCGAAGGAGAAGGTCTCGCCGTCCGGCGTGCCCCACAGCCCGGTGACGATCCGGATCTGCTCCTCCAGCCGCTCGAACCGCTCCTTCAAGCTCGGGAACGGGATGCCGTACTGGACGTGCTCCTCCTCGAACCAGCCCGTCCCGATCCCGAAGTCGACGCGGCCGCCGCTCATCTGGTCGACCTGCGCGACGGAGATCGCCAGCGGGCCCGGGTAGCGGAACGTGCCGGCCGTCACCAGCGTGCCGAGCCGGATCCGGCTCGTCTCGCGGGCCAGCGCGCCGAGCGTGACCCAGGAGTCGGTCGGGCCCGGCAGGCCCGGCACGTCGCCCATCTTCGTGTAGTGGTCGGACCGGAAGAACGCGTCGAAGCCGAGGTCCTCCGTGGCCTTGGCGACCGACAGCAGTGTTTCGTAGCTCGCCCCCTGCTGGGGCTCGGTGAAGATCCGTAGACGCATGGGTCCATCCTCGTACCCCCGCGCCCCGGCCCGTGCCACGGGACCTACTTCGCGCCCGCCCGCTTCGACTGGGGCGTGCCCGCGTGCGGCCTCTTCGGCGCGTGCTTCTTGCCCCCGGCCTGCGCGGCGTGCCCCTTCTTCACCGAGCTCTTCTTCACCGGGCTCTTCTTCACCGGGCTCTTCTTCGGAGCGCCCTTCTTCGGAGCGCCCTTCTTCGGGGTGCTCTTCTTCGCCGTGATCCGGGTGCGCACCGTCGCGGAGTCGTTGCCGGGGTTCAGGTCGGTGGTCGACGACGTGACCCGCGAGCGGTACACCAGGACCTTCCCGGACCGGACGTTCCCGGCCGGCAGCACCTTCAGGCGCAGCGTCCGCGTCTCACCGGGCCGCAGCGACCCGACCCCGCACACGAAGCCCCGCGTCTCGGGAATGCACGCGGCGTTCCCGGCGAGCAGCCGCACCGGCCCCGACGCGTGGACGAACACGTCCTCGGCCGTGGCCGGCCCCCGGTTGCGGACCTTCAGCTCGTAGGAGATCGGCGCGCCCGAGCGCGCGGTCGCCGGGGCGGTCTTCACCATGACCAGGTCGGCCGTCCGGGCGACGCGCGCCACCGGGAAGTCCTCGGCGTCGCGCACGCCGCGCCACGTCACCGTCGCGGGCATCCGGAGCGCCTCGTCCGGACGGGCGCGCCGGGCCACCTTCGCCCGGATCATCCCGGCGACCGTCTCGCCGGGGCGGATCGCGCCGAGGTCGCACTCGACCGTCCACCCGCTCACCGCGCAGTCGTGCCGTCCCGACACGAACTCCAGCGACTTCGGCAGCGTCGCCCGGAACACGGCCCGGCCCGTCCTGGACGGCCCCTTCGCCGTCACCGCGAACGGCCAGTCGTACGTGCGGCCGGGAAGCACCGTCTTGCCGGGACCGCTGGTGTGCAGCCGCACCGACCTGGTCTTCTTCTTGTGCTTGACGGGCTTCGCGTGCGGCGCCGGGCGCCCCTGCCCCTTGCCCTTGCCTTTGCCCTTGTGGCCGTGCGAGCCCTTCTGCCCCTTGCCCTTGCCCTGGCCGCCGTGGTGGCCGCCGTGCCCCGACGGCCCGGGGCCGTCGGCCTGCGCGCCGCCGGCCGCGCCCACCAGCGGCACCACGCCCAGCAGCGGGGCGGCGGCCAGCACCGCGAGCCCCCGCGCGCAGTCGCGCCCCGTCATCTTCCGGATCACCGTGGAACCCCCCGTGGCCTGCGCCTTCGTAGCGGACAGGTCCGTTGTAGCGAGCGCACGGTAAAACCGCTAGCGCAACGTCGGCGTGTCGTCACGGACAGTCACATCGGGCGGAAGGGCCCGTTCTGGGCGATCAACCTCGGGAATCTCCTGCGACGAAACGGGCGCAACCTGTTGAATCGGCGATGACCTGGATCCGAATCATGGAGTTGACATGGCAGTCTTCGGCGTCGACTACGCGTGGGGACGCCCCGGCGCGTCCGCGCTGAAACGCGCCGGGGCGAAGTTCGCGTGCCGCTACCTCTCGCACGACACCACCGGCAAGAACCTCACCCGCGCCGAGGCGGACGAGCTGTCGGAGGCCGGCATCTGGCTGGTGGTGGTGTGGGAGACCGCCGCGAACCGGGCGCTGGACGGCAAGGCCGCCGGGACCGCCGACGCGCAGGCCGCCGCGAGCCAGGCCGAGGCGTGCGGCATGCCCGGCGACCGGCCGATCTACTTCGCGGTCGACTGGGACGCCTCGTCCTCCCAGCAGAGCGCGATCAACGCCTACCTGGACGGCGCCGCGTCCGTCCTCGGCCGCGGCCGGGTCGGGCTGTACGCCGGATACGGGCCGGTCAACCGGGCGTTCGACGCCGGGAAGATCACCTACGGGTGGCAGACCTACGCCTGGTCCGGCGGCCGCTGGGACGCGCGCGCCCAGCTCCAGCAGTACTCCAACGACCACACCATCAACGGCGTCGGCCTCGACTACGACCGCGCCGTGAAGGACGACTATGGGCAGTGGCGCGTCGGCGTCTCGCCCGGGGAGGACGACGAAATGCCGAGCTACGTGTCCGTCGGCACGACCAAGGAGCAGCAGCTGCCCGCCGGCCAGTGGACCAACGTCAGCTGGCAGCACGACTACGCCGACTCCGAACACCAGCACAGCGACGCGGGCGGCCCCAGCATCCTGTGGGGCTCGGCCCGCTACGCGCTGACCGCCGCCGTCACCGTCACCGGGGTGCCCGCGGGCACGCTGATCCAGGCCCGCGCGGTCGAGGTCGACGCCAAGGACGACAGCAAGGTCACCGGCGGCCCCGTGCAGGACTACGTGTCGGCGGGCGACCAGACCCACATCGTGTACTCGCTCGGCGCCGACACCGTGGGCGAGGGCTACCGGGTCCGGTTCCAGGTCGCCCAGCACGGCAACGGCGCCGCGAAGGTCGCCACCGGAGGCAGCGCCAAGGTCTTCTTCTGGCGCTGACCCCCGTGGGCCGCCGCGGCCCGGCGTCAGAAATCGTCGTTGGTGTAGGGGGCCAGCGGGACGGCGAGGGCGGCGTCCAGGCGCGCGGCGGCGCCCGGGGTGTGCTCGGTGACCGCGCCGATGCGCACCAGCGTGGCGAGGGTCGCGCCGCCGAGGTAGACGGCGCCGAGGTCGGCGACGCTCAGCGACAGGTCCGGGGCATCGGCCGTGGGCTCGCAGCCGGGCGCGGACCCGGTCGTCAGCCGCCACCGGCCGTGGTTGGCGGGGATCCGGGCGTCCGCGACGTCCAGCACGAACGCGTCGCCGGCCGCCCACGACCGGGCGCGGAGCGCGGCGGGGACGTCGACGAGCCGCAGCCACAGCGCGCCGTACTCGCCGGTCACCCTGACCTGGTCGGGGTCCGCGGCCATGTGCGGCAGCAGGTCGTCCACCGGCCGGGTCGGCGCCTTGATCCGCGAGGTCAGGTCGATGCCGGCGAGGTACTGCCAGAGCGCCGCCTCGACCCGGGCGTCCGCCGCGACGAGGTCCTCCAGCCGGACGGTGCCGTGGCCCGTCCGGTAGATCGCGTAGCCCTCGGGGTGGACGACGACGCGCGGCTCGGTGAGCTGCTCGTCGCTCAGCTCCTCCTCGGGCAGGACGTTGCGCGCCCACCACTCGGCGTCGCGCACCAGGCCGCCCGGACGGCGGGCCAGGGCGGCCTCGTGGATCGGGCCGAGGACGCCGGGCGCCTCCCCAGGATCGACCAGCCGCAGCGGCCGCGGGTCGGGCTCGGTGCGCAGGGCGAGCGGGCGGGAGGTGTCGACCTCCAGCTCCACGGCCCGGTCCGCGAGGCCGAAGCCGTACCGGCCGTAGATCGCGCCCTCGGACGCCCACAGCGCCGCGACGGGACGGCCCGCGGCGGCCGCGTCGGCGTGCATCCGCTCGATCATCGCCGACAGCACGCCGCGGCGGCGGTGCGTCGGCAGCACCCCGACCGCGGTGATCGCGGAGCAGGCGACGGTCCCGCCGGGGACGGCCAGCCGCATCGGCAGCGCGGCGAGCTGCCCCGCCCGGACGCCGCCGGACCAGGCGCCGACGCGCTCGGCGCGCCGCATCATCCAGCGCCAGCGTTCCAGGTCGCGCTCGCGGATGCGCTGGTGGAACACCAGCCCGGAGAAGTCGATCATCCCGTCAAGATCGGCCTCGGGGACGTCCCTGATCTCCAGATCGGTCATGCGCCCACGGTAACCAGCGCCCGCAACCGGTTTTCGGACCGCCGCCTGCCCCGGGGGCGGCCGGTCAGCCCCTGACCAGCGTCGCGAGGCACTCCACGTGCTGGGTCATGGGGAAGGCGTCGAAGGCGCGCAGGGTCTCCAGCGTCCAGCCGCGCTCGCCGAAGTAGCCGAGGTCGCGGGCCAGCGTCGCGGGGTCGCAGGACACGTAGGCGATCTTGCGTCCGGCGAGCCGGGTGATGTGCTCGACGACGTCGCGGCCCGCGCCGGTGCGGGGCGGGTCGAGGACGACGACGTCCGCGCGGCGGACGCGCTCGCCCCGGTGGTGGCCGCCGCCGCGCTTGTTCTGCGTGCGCGAGCCGCCGGAGGCGCGGCCGAACTCCAGGTCGGCGATGATCTCCTCGACGGGGCCCCGCTCGATCGACACGTTCTTCAGGTCGCGCAGGTTGAACCGGGCGTCCCGGACGGCCTGCCCGTCGGACTCGACGCCGACGACGAGGCCGTCGGAGCCGATCCGGTCGGCGAGGACGCCGGCGAACAGGCCGACGCCACAGTACAGGTCGAGGGCGATGTCGCCCGGCTTGGGCTCCAGCGCGTCCACGACGGCGTCGGCGAGCAGCTGCGCGGCGCCCGGGTGGACCTGCCAGAACCCGCTGCCGCTGACCTGGAACATCCGGCCGGAGACGCTCTCGCGGACGTACGGCGGGTTCGATCCCGGCTCGGGCTTGCCGCGCACGAGCCGGACGGGCACGTCCAGCCGGGGCACGCGGATCTTGCGGCGGTCCCGGCCGCGCAGCACCACGAGCCGGTCGCCGGTGGTGGCGGACACGATGCCCTCGACGCCGGACGCGCCGGGCCAGCGCTTGCGCTCGATGCCCATCAGCTCGACGCCCGGGTGCGCGATCAGGCACTCGTCGACCGGCTCGATGTCGTGCGAGCGGTGCTTGCGCAGGCCGACGGCGCCGCCGTCCACGGAGAACTGGACGCGGGTGCGCCAGCCGAGGCCCGGCGGCGGCACCACGTCGCCGTCGACGGGGTAGGGGACCTCCTCGACGACGACCGTGCGGGTGATCCCGGCGAGCCGGCTCAGCTGCTCCTCGACGACGGCGGCCTTGAGGGCGCGCTGCGCGGGCAGCGACGCGTGCTGCCAGTCGCAGCCGCCGCAGCGGCCCGGGCCGGCGAACGGGCAGGGCGGCTCGACCCGGTCCGGGGACGCCTCGATGACCTCCACGGCGTCGGCGCGCAGGAAGTTCTTGGTGCGGTCGGTGACCCGGGCCCGCACCCGCTCGCCGGGCAGCGCGTGCCGGACGAACACCACGCGGCCCTCGTGCCGGGCGACGCAGAACCCGCCGTTGGCGACGTTGCCGATCTCCAGTTCGAGGATCTCGGGAACATCGGTCTCCGAGCCGGTGGCTCGCGAGGGGGACGTGCCCCCCGGGCCGGCTCCGTCGGTTTCACTCACGGTCGGAAACACTACCTCCGGACGGGCGCGCTTCGACCCGCGGCGGCCGCCGGGACGAGCCCGGCCCGGGCGGCTCCACCCGGCCCTTCAGCCGGTCGGAGGAGTGCAGCTGCCAGGCGACGCTGGTGACCATGACGCCGGGCTGGAACAGCAGCCGGCCCTTCAGCCGCAGCGCGCTCTGGTTGTGCAGCAGCTGCTCCCACCAGTGCCCGACGACGTACTCGGGGATGAAGACGGTGACGACGTCGCGGGGGCTGCGGCGCCGGACGCTCTTGACGTAGGCGAGGACGGGCCGGGTGATCTCCCGGTACGGGGAGTCGAGGATCTTCAGCGGGACGGGGATGTCCAGGGCGTCCCACTCCTGCTGGAGCCGGGCGGACTCCTCGGCGTCCACCGCGACCGTGACGGCCTCCAGCGAGGACGGGCGGGTCGCGCGGGCGTACGCCAGCGCCCGCAGCGTCGGCTTGTGGATCTTGGAGACCAGGACGATGGCGTGGTTGCGGGCGGGCAGCGCCACGTCCTCGCCGGACGGCACCAGCTCCTCGGCGACCCGGTCGTAGTGCCGCCGGATCGCCCGCATCAGCAGGAACAGCAGCGGCATCGCGATGCAGACGATGTAGGCGCCGAGCAGGAACTTGGTCAGCAGGACGACGACGAGGACGATGCCGGTGAGCGTGGCGCCGAACGCGTTGATCGCGCGGGAGGTCCGCATCCGCCGCCGCTGCGCCGGGTCGGTCTCGGTGGCCAGGAGCCGGTTCCAGTGCCGGACCATGCCGACCTGGCTGACGGTGAACGAGACGAACACGCCGACGGTGTACAGCGGGATCAGCCGGCTGACGGACGCGTCGTAGGCGTAGATCAGCAGCCCGGCCATGGTGGCGAGGATGATGATGCCGTTGCTGAACGCGAGGCGGTCGCCGCGGGTGTGCAGCTGCCGGGGCAGGTAGCGGTTCTGCGCGAGCACGGACGCCAGCACCGGGAACCCGTTGAAGGCGGTGTTCGCGGCGAGGAACAGGATCAGCGCGGTCATCGTGGTGACCAGCCCGAACCCGACCTCGAAGTTGCTGAACACGGTGTGCGCGACCTGCGCGATCACCGGGTCGGCGTCGGTGACCTCCTTGCCGGTGGCCGGGTTGATCAGGTGGCTGCCCTGGTCGGGCGAGGCGAACTTGGCGTGCGTGATGTAGGCGAACGCGGTGACCCCGCCGAACATCGTCATCGCGACGATCCCGAGCATCAGCAGCGTCTTGGCGGCGTTCTCGCCCTTGGGCTTGCGGAACGCGGGCACGCCGTTGCTGATCGCCTCGACGCCGGTCAGCGCCGCACAGCCGGACGAGAAGGCTCTGAGCAGCAGGAACACCAGCGCGAACCCGGCGACGCCGGTCTCGTCCCCGTGGATCTGGTAGTGCGCGGTCTCCGCGTCCAGGTGCGTGCCCAGCACCAGCCGGCCGATCCCCCACAGCAGCATGGCGACGATGGAGAACATGAACAGGTAGGTCGGGACCGCGAAGGCGACCCCGGCCTCCTTGAGGCCGCGCAGGTTGCCGATGGTGAGCAGCACGACGATGCCGATGGCGACGGCCACCTCGTGCGGCTGCATGAACTTCAGCAGCGCGCCGAGGTTCTCCACCCCGGACGACACCGACACCGCGACGGTCATGACGTAGTCGACGAGCAGGGCGCTGGCGACGACCACGCCCCAGTTCCCGCCGAGGTTGGTGGTGGCGACCTCGAAGTCGCCGCCGCCGCTCTGGTAGGCGCGGACGTTCTGCCGGTACGACGCGACGACGGTGAGCAGGATCACCACCACGGCCGCGGCGACCCAGGGGGTGTAGTGGTAGGTCACGAGACCCGCGGCGGCGAGCGCGAGCAGGATCTCCTGGGGGGCGTACGCCACGGAGGACAGGGCGTCGCTGGCGAAGATCGGCAACGCGACCCTCTTCTTCAGCAGCTGTTCGTGCTGCTGGGCGCTGCTGAGGGCGCGGCCCAGGATGAGCCGCTTCGCAAGGTCCGGAACCTTTGACACGGAAGGAGAGCCTAGCCCGTCCGCCAGATGCGCCTCCCCGGCCCCGCCTTCTGGGCGGCCGGGTAGTGCTCGCCTGGGCGGATGTGTAGTTTTGCAGCCCGGCAGGGATCATTCAGGAAAGCGATCCTCGGGTGCAGCACGGCGTCGGCGGACCGGCGGCGGATGCCGTGCACGGCGCGGGGGGTACAGGGGGGACGTCCCCCTGGACGGAAGAAGGAACGGCCGTGCATATCGTGATCATGGGGTGCGGGCGGGTCGGGTCGACGCTCGCCCACATCCTCGAGGACAAGGGCCATACCGTGGCCATCATCGACCAGAGCCCGGAGGCGTTCCGCCGGCTGCGCAGCGGCTTCAAGGGCCGGCGCATCACCGGGTTCGGGTTCGACCGCGATGTGATCGTCGAGGCGGGCATCGAGAACGCGGACGCGTTCGTGGCCGTCAGCAGCGGCGACAACTCCAACATCATCTCGGCGCGGGTGGCCCGCGAGACGTTCGGCGTCGACAACGTGGTGGCCCGGATCTACGACCCCCGGCGCGCCGAGGTGTACCAGCGGCTCGGCATCCCCACGGTCGCGACGGTCCGCTGGACGGCCGACCAGATCCTGCGCCGGCTGCTGCCCGAGGGCGCGGAGCCGCTGTGGCGCGACCCGACCGGCGCGGTGCTGCTCGCGGAGCTGGACTCCGGGCACCTGTGGGTCGGCGAGAAGGTCGGCGCGCTGGAGGAGCACGCGGACTGCCGGGTGGCGTTCCTGTCCCGGATGGGCGAGGCGCTCGTCCCGGAGCGCAACACGGTGATCCAGGACGGCGACATCGTGCACATCATCGCGCGCGCCGACGAGGTCGAGCGGATCAACGCCGCCGTCGCGGCGCGGAACGAGGAGGGCGCCTGATGCGGGTCGCGATCGCCGGGGCCGGCGCGGTGGGCCGCTCCATCGCCCAGGAGCTGCTGGAGAACGGCCACGAGGTGCTCCTGATCGACAAGAGCCCGAAGGCCATCAAGGTGGAGATGGTGCCGCGCGCGGAGTGGCTGCTGGCCGACGCGTGCGAGATCTCCGCGCTGGACGACGCGGCGCTGGAGCGCTGCCAGGTGGTGGTGGCCTCGTCCGGCGACGACAAGGTCAACCTGGTGGTGTCGCTGCTCGCGAAGACCGAGTACGGGGTGCCGCGGGTGGTGGCGCGGATCAACCATCCGAACAACGAGTGGCTGTTCAACGAGTCGTGGGGGGTGGACGTCGCGGTGTCCACGCCGCGGCTGCTGTCGGCGCTGGTGGAGGAGGCCGTCAGCGTCGGCGACCTGGTCCGGCTGATGACGTTCCGGCAGGGCGAGGCGAACCTGGTGGAGCTGACGCTGCCGGACAACGCGCCGCTCGGCGGCGAGCGGGTCGGGTCGGTGAGCTGGCCGCGCGACACGGCGCTGGTGGCGATCCTGCGCGAGGGCCGGGTGCTGGTGCCGACGCCGGACGACACCCTCGAACCGGGCGACGAGCTGATGTTCGTCGCCAGCCAGGACGTGGAGGACGAGCTCGCCGAGTTGCTCGGCGGCCGGTAAGCGCGGCGTGCGGGGGCGGGCCGGGCGGCCCGTCCCCGCACCGCCGAGGCTCGGTCAGGCGTGCCCGGGCTCGCCGTCGTCGTCGCCGGCGGGGAGCGGGGTGCGGCCGCGGGCGAGCAGCCACACCATGGTGGCGAGCGCGGCGACCTGCAGCGGCCAGCCCATCACGATCTTGGCGGGGCCGAGCAGCCCGCTCTGGTCGCCGGACGCGAGGTAGATCGGGTACTGGACGGCGACCCGCAGCGCGCACGGCAGCACCAGCAGCCAGGTCAGCCGCGAGCACAGCTTCACGATGCCCGGGTCGGACCGCCAGGCGGTCGGGTCGCCGGTGACGGAGCCGATGATGAAGCCGACGATCGGCCAGCGCACCGCGATCGAGAAGATCATCGCGGCGGCGTAGCCGGCGTTCAGCATGATGCCGGGCAGGAACGCGTCCTCGGCCTTGCCGGAGCGCAGCGCGAAGAACGCCGCGATCGCGATGCCGACGAGGCTGTTCAGCACGAACTGGACGCTGGTGCGCTGCGCGATCCGCAGCACGAGCAGCACCACCGCCGCGCCGATCCCGACGCCGACGGAGAGCTTGATGTCCTTGGACGCGACGTAGGTCGCGGTGAAGCCGATGGTGGGGACGGCGGCCTCGACCATGCCGCGGACGCCGCCGAGCGCCTTGCTGAGCTGGGCCCGCACGGCGGCCTCGACGGTGTCGTGGGCGTCACCGGCGCCGGTGCGCCCGGGCGCGGGATCGCCGGGCGCGGGGTCGCCGGGCGCCGCCGCGGTGGCGCCGGCGGCGGCCGCCGTCTCTGTCGCTTCCCGTTCGCTCACATCGCACTCCAGGCCGTATCGCCGCGGGGACGGTCCCCTGCCCGCGCGCGGGGCGGGATCAGGAACCGCCGCGCAGCTCGTACCGCGGGTTGAACATGACCTTGCGCCCGTCCTGCACGCTGACCAGCCCCTCGGCGCGCAGCCGGCGGCCCGGGTCGATGCCGGCGATGCGCCGCCGGCCGAGCCAGACCAGGTTGATCACGTCGGTGCCGTCGTAGAGCTCGGCCTCCAGCGCGGGGGCGCCGCCCCGGGGCCGGAGGGTCACCGTACGCAGCGTACCCGCCACGCAGTGCCGCTTGCGCGCGGAACATGCGGTGATGGGGGTGGCGCCCTCGTCACCGCTGGTCTTCTGCAGCTCCTCGGCTTCGAGCTCGGCCTTGCTCGACGCCATCCGCCGCAGGAAGCGCCGCAGGCCGCCCTTGCCCCGTTCCGGCGGGGCCGGGTCGGTCTCCGGGGTGGTGCGGGCCGAAACCTCGTCCATAAGTGGAAGCGTATGGCATCCCGGTGTGAATCGGACCCGTCGGCCTGCCGGTTGTGCGGCCCGTCTCAGCCGGCGGCGAACCGGACGGCGGAGACGATCACGACGGCGGCGGCCGCGGCGCCGTAGCCGGCGGTGGCGAGCGCGACGGTCCGGACGCGGCGCGGCTCGGGGCGTCCGGTGAAGGTCAGCAGCCAGGCGAGGGCCGGGAGCACGAGGACGGCGTGCATCGTGACGAAGTGCGCGGGCTTGAGGGCGACGGCGACGTGGTAGGCGGCCTGCTGGTGGCCGGTCTGCGCCTCCGCGACGCCCCTGGCGATCATCGCGGCGCCGGACGCGAGCGCGACCATCAGCGCGGCGAACCCGGCGCGGAGCGCGAGCCGCATGCTCGGGGCGGTGCCGGGGTTCGCGCGGAACGCGGCGGCGGTCAGCGTGACGAGCGTGATCACCAGGATGGCGCCGCCGGCCGCGAGCATCCGGGTGACGGCCGTGTCGAAGGACGTCTCCATGTTGAAGTGGGACGGGACCTTCCGCCAGGCCTGGAGGGTGATCAGGGCGACCTCGGCGACACAGTCGGCCGCGAACACCCCGAGCAGGACGCGCCGGGTCCGTTCGCCGAGGTCGAGGAACGAGCCCGCCCAGGCGATGGTGATCAGCGTCAGCCCGAACGACAGCCCGAACGTGACGGGCTTGCGCCAGGAGACGGGCCCGGTCCACGGGCCGCCGTCCACGGCGAACACCAGCAGGTGGAGCAGGCCGCTGAGGATCAGCAGCGCGCCGACGGCGTAGCAGAGGCGCTCGACGCGCCGCCCGTCCGTCCAGATTCCCGGGACCGCTCGCGCGGCGTCCGCCAGGAGGGACCCGCCGCGGACCGCACCGGCCGTTCCGTCCATCCCCGCCTCCAAATGAGTGAGTGCTCACCCAGTATGCGCGCCGGTCCCCCGGACCGCAACCGCCCGCGGTGCGGCGCGCTCGCGACGAGCGCACCGCACCGCGGGCGGAGCCGGCCGGAGTCCCGCTCCGGGCGGCCGGTCAGGCGGTGACCGCCTCGACCGCGGGGACCCGGACCGCCCGGCGGGCGGCGCCGAGGGCCGTGAGCCCGGTCAGGGCGGCCGCGAGGGCGACGACCCCGACGTAGATCCACGCGCTCCCGTCCGGGGCGACCGAGCCCTTGCGGGCCACGTCGAACGGGATGATCGTGAAGAGCGACGCGAACGTCCCGCAGCCGACGCCGACGACCGTCAGCACCGCCGACTCCAGCGCCACCGTGCCGAGCACCTGGGCCGGGGTCGCGCCCGCCAGCCGGGCCTGGCCGAACTCGCGGCGCCGGTGCGCGGTCGCCGCCACCAGCGTGTTCACCAGCATGATCGCGGCGAACAGCACCACCATCCCGATGACCACCAGGTTCAGCGTCGCGATCCCCTTCTGGTCGGCGGTCGCGGCGACGCCCGACCGGACCGTCTCCGCGTTCTCGGTGGCCTGCAGGAACAGCGTCCCGACCGCGATGCCGGTGAACAGGATGATCGGGGTCACCGCGGACGCCATCGCGGCGGTCCGGCGGCGCAGGTTCGTCACCGCGAGGTCGCCGGCGACGCCGAACGCGCGCACCGGCCCGGCCAGCAGCGCCGTCGCCCGCCGGACGATCACCGGGGCGAGCAGCGCCAGCCCGATCGCGGCGAAGATGTCGGCCTGCCCGGACGCCGCCATGGCGTCGGTGCCCTTGCCGCGCATCATCGTCATCGTCACGACCGCCTCGTCCACCGCGAGGAACAGGAACACCCCGGCGAAGATCGCCCGCCGGCGGCCGAGCCGGCCCGGCTCGGCGGCCGCCGCCATCAGCGACTCGGTGACCCGGACGCGGGCGGCGCGGCGCGCGGTGATCAGCGCGGCGATCGTCGCGGAGGCGAACGTCACCCCGACGCCGGTGCCGAGCGCGAACGTCCCGAACGCGTACGACACGTCCCCGGGGACCTGGTGGGTGCCGTGCAGCAGCGCGAGGAGCGCCCGCCCGCCGAGCGCGCCGGGGACGGCGCCGAGCAGGGCCGCGAGCACGGCGAGGGCCGCCGCCTCGCCGGCGATCATCCGGGTGAGCTGCGCCGGCGTGGCGCCGACGCTCTTCAGCAGCGCCATCTCCGCCGCGCGCTGCCGGACCGACAGGGTCAGCGTGGAGGTGACCGCGAAGACGACCAGCAGCAGCCCCCAGCCGCCGACCACCATCGCCATCGTGACGAGGGTGGACCGGGCCTGCCCGGTCGCCCCGCTCGCCTCGGCCGTGTCGAACATCGAGGCGAACGCCATGATGATCGCCGAACCGAGGAACATCGACAGGAAGCTCGCCGTGAACGCGCCCGCGCGCTTGCGCAGGGACCGCAGTGCCAGCGCGACCATCTCACACCCCCGCCTGGACGTGACCGGACGTCCGCTGCCGCTCGACCTCGTCGGCGAGGTGCGTCATCCGCTCGGCGACGGCCTCGGCGGTCGGCGCGGTCTGGTAGCCGACGATCCGCCCGTCCGCGAGGAACAGCACCGCGTCGGCGTGCGCGGCGGCGACCGGGTCGTGCGTCACCATCACCACCGTCCGCCCGTACACGCGGACGGCCTCCTGCAGCAGTCCGAGGACGTCGCGGGCGCTGCGGCTGTCGAGCGCGCCGGTCGGCTCGTCGCCGAACAGGATCCGCGGCTCGGTCACCAGTGCCCGCGCGATCGCGACGCGCTGCTGCTGCCCGCCCGACAGCTCCGCCGGCAGGTGCGCGAGCCGGTCGCCGAGCCCGACCCGGGCGAGGATCTCCCGGGCGCGGGCCTTGTCGACGCGCCGCCCCGCGAGCTTCAGCGGCAGCGTCACGTTCTGCATGACGGTCAGGGTCGGCAGCAGGTTGAACTGCTGGAACACGAACCCGATCCGCTGCCGGCGGAACTTCGTCAGCGCGGCCTCGCCGTCGCCGGACAGCTCGGCGCCGTCCACCAGGACCCGCCCGGCGCTCGGCCGGTCGAGGCCCGCCGCGCACTGCAGCAGCGTGCTCTTGCCCGACCCGGACGGGCCCATCACCGCGGTGAACGACCCGGCCGGCAGCGACAGCGAGACGCCGTCGAGCGCGACCACCCGGTTGTCCTCCGCGCCGTACACCTTCCGGACGTCCTCGAGCCGGAGCGCCTCGCCGGGGGACGGGGCCGTCCCCGCCGGGCGCGCCTTGTGTCCGAACATCGCCTTCACCTCTCCGCCCGGCGCCCCCTCGTGGAGCGCCTCCGGAAATGAAGCTACGGACGGCGGAGGCGGCGGAGGATGGGTCCAGCACGCCGATCGGGGTAGGCAAAACCCCACCTTCGGCCGGCGCCACCGCACCGGGCGGCGCGCTACCTGCGGCGCAGCGCGGCGTGCCCGGCGGCGGTGCCCCGCAGCGCCAGGACCGCGGTCAGGATCGCGCCGGCCCCAGCCGCCGCCGACCCCACGAGCTGCGACGGGACCGCCAGCGCGACCGCGCCCGCGACGACCAGAGCGGCGCCCGCGCCGATCATCCACGGGCGGGCGGCGCGGTGCACGGTCAGCCACGCCTCGTCGTCGGCCATGCTCTGCTTGGTGCGGATCCCGGCGAACTGGTTGCGCGGGATGCGGCCGTCGGCGGTCATCCTGCCGACCACCACGAGCAGCACGCCCGCCGCGATCAGCAGGACGCCCAGGTAGATGTTCAACGCCGGTCGCCCTCCCCTCGATGCCCCCGGTCCATCATGCTCCCGAACCGTCGATCTCGGCCAACGGGCCCGTGTACCGGGACCGGTGGTCGGGACGGGCGCGCCCCGCGGCGTGCCGCAGCGCCGGGACCGCCGCCGCGCCGAACCGGACGAGCCCGTCGGACGCGGCCTGCCGGACCTTGGCGCGCGGGTGGGCGAGCAGGCCGACCAGCCCCGGGATCGCGGGCGTCCAGGCGGCGTGGCTCAGCGTCCCGACCGCCGAGCGGACGACGTCGGGTTCGGGGTCGTCGAGCAGCCGCACGGTCTGGTCCAGGTACGCGGCACGGCTCAGCACCCTGCGCGACACGCGGTGCGCGTGCAGCCGCACCTTCGTCTCGCGGTGGCCGATCAGCTCGGCGAGCAGGTCCTCCAGCCCGTCCGCGCGGCGGTCGGCGAGGAGCGCGAGCGCGCGGCGCACCTCCTTCGCGCCGCCGGCCCGCGCCTGCCGGAACAGCAGCGCCGACGACGGCTCGCTCGCGGCGGGCGGCTCGTGCTCGCGCATCGCCGCCAGGGCGGCCGCGTCGCGTCCGGCGGCTCCGGGCGCCCGGAGCGGGCCGTCCACCAGGACGAGCCGTTCCGCGAGGTCGTCGCGTCCCTCCTCGCGGAGGCGCCGCCGCGCCCGGTCGAGCGCCGCGGTCCGGGTCAGCGGGCGGCCGGCGACGACGTCGAGCAGGCCCCACGCACCGTCCGCCGGGCGCTCGGCGATCTCCGCGGCGACGGCGTCGGCGGACGCCTGCCGCAGCACGCGGCCGGCGGCGGCGTCCCCGTCCGCCCAGCGCGACACGAGCGCGGGGACGAACCGGTCGAGGTCGGCCCCGTAGAGATGGCCCGCCAGCTGGACGAACCGGTCGCCGTCCGGCACCTCGGGCGCCTCCAGCAGAACGCGCGCCAGGTAGCAGGTGGCGGTCAGCCCGGCCCGGCCGTCGAGGAACGCGCGGAGGACGGCGAGGCGCCCCTCGGGTTCGGGACGGGCGAGGAGCGCGCGGGCCGCCTTCGCCCGCTGCTCGGCCGGACCGGCGTCGAGCATCGCCATCAGGCGGCGGCGTTGCGCCACGGACGGCGGCTGATCGAGGTCGCCGGTGCGCGGCGTCCTCGCCTCGGGCTCGTCGCGGATCTCGGCCAGCATCCACGGCGGGGCGCCCAGCGGCTGCACCGCCTCCATCCAGTCGAGCAGGAGCGGCCGTGCATCGCCGGGGGCGTCCGGGAAGACCCGGATCAGCGCGTCCAGCACCTCGCGGGACGGGCCGTCGCGGAGTCCGTCACGGAGCCGCCGCAGTTCCTCCGGCTCGCGGACCGCGTCCCGGATCGTCTCGTGCAGCGCGGTCGCGGGGTCCGCCGCGTCCTGTGCGAACGCCTCCCGCAGGATGGCCTCCTCGCGCGCCGCCGGGTCGGGGTCCTGCCGCGCGGCGGCCAGCGCGCGTTCGAGATCGTCGCGGGTGACGACCGCGCCGCACAGGCCGAGCAGGGTGATCGCCACGGTGCTCGGCGGCAGCGCCCGCACCCGCTCGGCGACCTGGAACCTCTCCCCCGCGCCGAGCCGGGGCACCGCCTCCTTCGCTATTGCGAGGAGTGGGCTGCCGTGGCGCGCCTCGTCGGCGACCAGTTCCTCGACGAGGAGCGTCGCGGATCGCGCGAAGAGCTCGAGTTCCAACGGCGTCCGCGGCGGGGCGCACATGCGAGCGGCGAGGTGCAGCGCGCGCGGGTCCGATGCGGCGAGGTCGAGCCAGCGAGGCAGCAGCGGACGCAGCGGCGTGAGAACCGCAGCGCGGTGCCCCTGCTCATCAAGGATGCGGCGCGCGGTCTCGGCGTCCCAGCCGTGTTCCGCGAGTCCCCGGACGTCGTCGGCCGCCGGGACGCCGGGGACGAGCGCGGGCAGCGCGGCGCGGAGGAGAGCGCGGGTGCGGTCGTCGCCGGCCTGGTCCGCCGCCGCGAGGACGACGGCGCCGGACGCTTCGCCGAGGACGGCGCGCAGCGCCGTGACCAGGTCCTCGCGCAGGCCGGTGTTGCCGTGGTGCCCCAGCCAGAACAGCGCCTTCGGGACGGCGGCCGGCGCGCCCGCCGCCGCGAGGGCCGCCGCCGCGGTCTTCTTGACGCTCATGTCGGGGTGGTCGAGGCACGCGGCGACCGCCGGCGCCGCCCAGGTCGCGCGGGCCTCGGCCAGGGCGCGCAGCGCCTGCCGGACGGTCGCCGGATCGTCCGCCGAGGTGAGCGGGATCAGGCTCGCCGACAGCACCCGGGCGCCCTCCGCGTCCGTGCCGAAGAGCGCGGCGGCGCGTGCCCGGACGTGCCCGTCGCGGTGCCGGAGCAGCGGGTGGACGCGCGCCCTCGTCCGCCGGTACGGGGCGCCGCGCAGGACGGTCAGCAGGACCGCCTGCTCGGCCGGGACGAGCCCGGGGCGGTCGAGGAGGTCGAGGACGGTGCTCGCGAGCACGGCGTTCCCGGCGGCGGACGGGTCGGCGGCGTCCAGCAGGCAGCGCGGCCGGATCGCACCCCGCCGGAAGAGCCGCGCGCCGAGGTCGCGGACGGCGTCCAGGACCTCGTCCGGCACGGCCGGCTCGGCACCCGGCCCGCCGGGCGTCCACGCCCCGGCCAGGCCGGACACGACGCGCAGCAGCAGGTCGGCGACCGCGGGCAGGGTGGTGGCGTCGCCGTTGCGGGCGAGCCGGCCGAGCGCCCCGGCGGGATCGCCCGGGTCCGGGGCCGCGCGCAGGACCGCCAGCTCGCGCGGGTCGGGGCCGCCGAGGTCGTCGGCGACGCGGCGCGGCAGGTCGCGGGGGTCGAGGCGGTCGAGCAGCGTCCGGCGCCGTTCCGGGTCGCGGTCGAGGTGCCAGAGGAGTTCCAGCGCGCGGTGCCGGAACGCGGACAGGTGCGGGGCGACGTCGGTCCGGTCCGGATCGGAGCCGTCCAGGCCGAGCCCGGTCCAGAGTGCGGCGGCCGTCCGGGGGCCGCCGACGGCTTCGAGGGCGTCGAGCGCCTCCCGGGGCGCGTCCGGCAGCAGCGCGAGGACGGTCTCCTCCGCCGCAGGATCCCGCAGTTCGCGGAGCGCGCGCAGGAACGGCCGCGGGTCGGCGGCGTCGCGCGCGAGGCGGGCGACCGCACCGGCCACGCCCAGCCCGGGGACGCCCTGCGCGTCGAGCGCGACGAGCAGGGCGAGGCGGCGGGGCCACGAACCGGTGTCCGGCCCGGGGCGGGCCAGTTCCCGCAGCGCCTCGTGCCGGCAGGAGAAGAGGACCACCGCGATCTCGTCCGCGGGAACGCCGTGGTCAGCGAGGGCGAGCCGCACGATCGCGGGGACGTGGTGCGGCGCGGGGAAGTGGCCGCGCCGGTGCAGGCCGCGCAGGCACGCGGCGGCGGGCCCGGCGAGCAACGGCGGGTCCCCGGCGGCGACGCCGAGCAGGTCGCCGATGTCGCCGCGGCCCGCGAGGTCGCCGAGCAGTTCGAGCGCCCGCCGCCGCACCATGGGAGCCCTGGACGCGTCAGCGGCGACGTCGCGGAGGAGGTCCCGGTGCCCGTGCCGGGCCGCGACCTCGATCGCCGCGGCGTCCCGCCCGGTGCCGAGAAGGCGGCGCACCCGCTCGTGCGGCAGCGGGTCGAGCGCCGCCCACGGTTCGGCCAGCTCGCTCAGCGCGGCGGGGACATCACCGGCGAGCTCCGCCAGGATCTCCCGGACGGCGCGGGGCGGCAGCAACGCCGCGTGCAGCGCCTCCCGCGCGATCCGCACGGCCTCACCGCGCAGCACGGCGTCGGGCCGTCCGGCGAGGTCGCGGACGAGCGCCCCGGGGTCGTCCGCGTCGGCGGCGTGGAGGGCCCGCACGGCCTGGTAGAGCGGCTCGCCCGCCGGTTCGTCGCGGACGTCCACACGGCCCGCGGCGATCTCGGCGCTCAGCCACGCGACGCGGACCGCCGCGGGCAGCCCGGCGGACCGCCGGTCCGGCCAGGTCCGGACGTGCCCGCGCAGGTGCAGGCGCGCCAGCGCGAGCGCCGCCTCGGGCGACCCGTCCGGCCCCTCCGGCTCGGGCGGCACCGCCGGCGCGCCGGCCGCGATCCCGGCGTCGAGGAGGCCCGCGAGACGGACGGATTCCGGCACCGATGTCATGGCGGCGATCTTAGGAGCTTCGGCGCCGGCCGCCGTTCCGCCAGGATGGGATCATGGAACCGGTACCGGAGGACTGGGACAGAGCGCTGGCGATCGTCGCGCACCCCGACGACCTGGAGTACGGCGGCTCGACCGCGGTCGCGAAGTGGACGTCGCAGGGCAAGCGCGTGACGCAGGTGCTCGCGACCCGCGGCGAGGCGGGGATCGACGGCATGGAGCCCGACGAGGTGCGCCGCGTCCGGACCCTGGAGCAGATCGAGGCGGCCCGCCGGGTCGGCGTCGAGAACGTCGAGTTCCTGGACCTGCCGGACGGCGTGCTGGAGTACGGGCTGCCGCTGCGGCGGCTCCTCGCGGCGGCGATCCGGCGGCACCGGCCCGAGGTGGTGCTGTCGGTGAACTTCCGGGAGACCTTCCCCGGCGGCGGCTTCAACATGGCCGACCACCGGGTGCTCGGCCTCGCGGTCGCCGACGCGATCCGGGACGCGGCGAACCGCTGGGTGTTCCGCGACCTCGGGCTGGAGCCGTGGCAGGGCGTCCGGTTCGCGCTGTTCGGCGGGTCGCCGCGGGCCGCGCACTACGTGGACGTGACCGGCCATCTCCAGGACGGCATCGACTCGCTGCTGGCGCACGAGGTGTACTTCGGCAACCTCGGCGCGGGCTTCGACGCCGCCGCGTTCCTCACCGGCATCGTCGAGCCGACCGGGCGGGCGGCGGGCGTCGAGCACGCCATGCCCTTCGAGATGATCGAAACCTGAACAGCGATGATCGAGGCCTGAACCGGGATGATCGAAGCCTGAGCAGGGATGATCGAGGCCTGATCTAGGCGATCGAAGCCTGGGCGTGGCTCAGTGGCGGGCGTTGGGCCGCTTGCCCTTGTTGTGCTTGCTCCGCTTGCGGGCCCTGCGCTTCCGCGTTCTCTTCGACATGTCCCGATTGACCACCCGGCGGGCGCCGGACGCAAGGGCACCGGTGTCCCCCGGAACGCGGAAACCCGCCGGCCGTGCGACCGAAAAGTGGCGCACGGCCCGGCGGGCGGTGGTGGCGGGGTCCCGGGTCAGCGGACCTCGGTGATCTCGGGGCCGCGCTCGAACGGGTTGAAGGTCTCCTCGCCGCCCTGCTCCTCGCCGTTCTCCCCGGCCTCGCTGAACTCCTTGGGGATCTGCAGCTCGAGCAGGTCGCGGGGCGGCATCGGCGCGTCGCCGCGGACGACGACGACGCCGCGCAGCACGTCCTCGAGGACCTGCCACTGCTCCTCGTCCTCGATCGCGGCGCCCTGCACCACGGCCTGCAGGAACCAGCGGGGGCCGTCGACGCCGAGGAAGCGGATGATCTGCGGCGCCCAGCCCTGGTCGACGAACTCCTGCGGGATCTGCTCGCGGACCTCCTGCGGCATCTCCGCGAGGACCTCCTCGGTCAGCGCGGCGGGGATCATCGCCAGCAGCTCGGGACCGAACGGCCCCTCGCCCTCCTGGGTCTGGCCCTGCGCCTCCTCCTGGATGTCCTTGGCGGTCTCGCGGCGCACGTCGTCCCAGATGCCGCTGCGCTTGGGCGCGGCGAACACCTGGAGCTGCATGGCGCTCTCCTCGTACTGGACGAGCACCGCGACGGGCCGGCCGTCGAGGGGGTTGCCCTCCTCGTCCACCTGGGTCGCCTCGAAGTTCACCTGGAAGCCGAGCCCGGGCGCGATCGGGACCTGCATGGAGCCGAAGTCCAGGCGCTGCAGTTCGGGGAAGGAGTCCTCGGAGTCCCAGGGCCCGCCCTCGGCCTTCGCGGCCTTGGCGGGAGCCTCCTCGGCGGCCTCGTCAACGGCCTCCGCCGGTTCCTCGGTCGCCTCGGGACCCTTCTCGGGCTCCTCGGCCTGCCGGCGACGTCCAAAAGCCACGACTCACGCTCCTTCTCGACTGTGCTCGTTACCAGTGTCACCCATGGCCGGGAGCCCCCGGCCCGCCGAACCCGCCCGTGGAGCCGAATCCGCCGGTTCCGCGGGCCGATCCGGGAAGGTCGGCGACCTCGTGGAACACAGCCTGCTCCACCCGCTGCACGACCATCTGCGCGATCCGGTCGCCGCGCCGCAGCCGCACGGTGGCGCGGCGGTCGGTGTTCAGCAGGGTCACCTTGATCTCACCCCGATAGCCGGCGTCGACCGTACCGGGTGCGTTGACTATGGTCACCCCCAACCTAGCGCCCAAACCGGACCTGGGGTGAATGAAAGCGGCGTAGCCGTCGGGCAGCGCGATCGCCATGCCGGTGGGCACGACGGCGCGCTCTCCCGGCGGCAGCTCGACGTCCGCGGCGGCGACGAGATCGGCGCCGGCGTCGCCCGCGTGCGCGTACTGCGGCAGGGGCAGCTCGGGGTCCAGCCGCTTGATCAGCACATCGACCTTGGCCAACGGGGTCCACCTCGCGTTCGGGAGCGTTCCGGCGGTCCCGCCGAGAAGCCACACGACAATACCGGGACCGCGGGCGGCGGGCCGCATGTGAAACGCCCTCGCGTCCGGTTTCGCGCGCGACCCTACCCGGTTCCGGGCCGGAACCGGGGCGCCGATGGCGTACCGGCGGGAATCGGTGGGACACTGTGGATCGTCCGCAAATGCCGGGAGGGTCGGTCCGTGTTCTGGTCGCTGGTGGTCGCCGCGCTGCTGCGTGGGCTCGCCGTGGCCGAGTGGGCGGGGACGGCTCCGGGGCAGCCGGTGCTGGTGGCGCTGGCGACGGTCACCGTGGCGGGGCTGGTGGTCCTGGCCGTGGTGCGTGTGCGCGCGGCGGCTCCGAGTCATCGGGCCGCACTCGCACGGGTACGGACGACCTTGCGGGAACGAACGCTGCGGACCGCCTTCCTCCCGCAGCGCGATCCGGACGCGGCGGGGCGCCCCCGTCCGCGGGCACCGGGAGCGGGGAACGCGGCCGCCTGAGCGCGGCCGGCACGCCATCGATCCCCCTCCGACCGGAAGGCTCACATGTCCCTGTTCGACGTCCCCGTTTCGCTCGCGTACGCCCTGGTCAAGGGCATGGCCGACGGCATCGGCCCGGTCGCCGGCCCGGCGGCGGCGGCCATCGCGATCATCCTGTTCACGCTCCTGCTCCGGCTGGCGATGCTGCCGCTCGCGGTGTCGGCGGCCAAGGGCGAGCGGGCCCGGGCGCGCCTGTTGCCCAAGGTCCAGGCCCTGCAGAAGAGGCACGCGAAGAATCCGCAGCGGCTCCAGCGGGAGACGGCCGCGCTGTACGAGGCGGAGGGCGCGACGCCGCTGAAGGGCTGCCTGCCGATGTTCGCGCAGTGGCCGTTCTTCATGGTGATGTACCGGCTGTTCCGGTCGGCGACGGTAGCGGGGCACCAGAACGTCCTGCTCGCGCACACGTTGCTGGGCGCGCCGCTGGGGCAGAACTGGGTCGGGCTGCTCGGCGGCGGGCTGTTCGCGCCGCCGTCGCTGGTGTTCCTCGGCCTGTTCGCGCTGCTCATGGCGCTGGCGGTGTGGTCGTCGCGGCGGGCCGCGCGGACGGCTCCGGCCGGGGCGGCGGGCGCGCTGGCTCGCGTGGCGCCGTTCGGGACGGTGGTCTTCGCCGCGTTCGTGCCGCTGGCCGCCGGGCTGTACCTGCTGGCGTCCGGCACGTGGACGGCGGTGGAGCGCGCGGTCCTGCACAGGCGGATCGTGGCACCGGCCGTCTGAACCGCCGGCCGCCCGAAGAACGGGGCCCGGATCGCCGGTTCACCTTGACGGCGCCATTGGACGCCGGTTCGATAGAAACCGAACCTGATTCTGGACGCGAGGCGGAGGGCGGTGGGCGGCGTGACGACCGCGGCACGGGACGGGATCGACGGCAACCTGTCCACGCTGGAGTTCTGGGCGCTGCCTCCGGAGCGGCGGATGGCGGCCTTCGCCCGGCTGCGCGAGCTGGACCATCCGGCGTTCTTCCAGGAGCTGAAGCTGCCGTTCGTCAAGACCGGCGCCGGCTTCTACGCGCTCGCCCGGCACGCGGACGTGGTCGAGGCGAGCCGGTCGCCGCAGATCTTCAGCAGCGAGCCGTGCTCCAACAGCATCGCGGACCTGCCGCGATTCCTGGCCCGCTACTTCGGTTCGATGATCAACATGGACGACCCGCGGCACGCCAAGATCCGCCGGATCGTGTCGCGGGCGTTCACCCCGCGCGTCCTGGAGAAGATGGAGGACGACCTCCAGCGCAGCGCGACCCGGATCGTCGACGACCTCATCGCCAAGGGCTCCACCGACTTCGTCACCGACGTCGCGGCGCGGCTCCCGCTCCAGGTCATCTGCGACATGATGGGCATCCCGGAGCGCGTCCGGCCGATGGTGTACGACCGGACGAACCTGATCCTCGGCCTCGGCGACCCCGAGTACATGGGCGGCAAGAACTACGCCCGCGACGGCATCACCCGCTTCGGCGCCCTGTACGGGCTGCTCAAGGTGCTGGCGGCCGGGTACGAGCTGAACCACCTGGCGATGAAGCTGGCACGGCAGCGCCGCCGGAACCCCGGCGACGACCTCGTGTCGGCGCTGATCTCGGCGAACGTCGACGGCGAGTCGCTGACCGACCAGGAGATCGGCTCGTTCTTCATCCTGCTCGTCGTCGCCGGCAACGAGACGACCCGCAACGCGATGTCGCACGGGCTGAAGCTGCTCACCGACAACCCCGAGCAGCGCGCCCTGCTGCTGGAGGACTTCGACGCGCACATCCCGGGCGCGGTCGAGGAGATCGTCCGGCTGGCGACGCCGGTCATCCAGTTCCGCCGGACGCTGACCCGCGACCACGTGATGAACGGCCACGAGTACAAGGCGGGCGACAAGGTCCTGCTCTTCTACAACTCCGCCAACCGGGACGAGACGGTCTTCGAGGACCCGGACGCGTTCGACATCACCCGCTCGCCGAACCCGCACGTCGGGTTCGGCGGCCCCGGGCCGCACTTCTGCCTCGGCGCGAACCTCGCCCGCCGCGAGATCACGGTGATGTACCGGGAGCTGTTCACCCGCGTCCCGGGGATCCGCGCGACCGGGGAGCCCGACCGGCTGTTCTCCAGTTTCATCAACGGGATCAAGCACCTGCCCTGCGCGCTCTGATCCCTCCGGACGGTGGGGTGCGGCGGGCCCGGCCGGCGTGGCGCGGATTTACGGCGTCCGGGCCCGCCGCGGCTCACGTCCCCGGCCGGGCCGCGTAGCCCGCGGCGCGTGCCGCCGGGGAGACCGCCAGGTAGTCGAGGGCGCGCTGGGTGGAGCACTCGGCGGACGGGTGGTAGTCGCGCCGCAGGTAGGCGCGCGCTGCGGCGACCATGAACCGGTTGCTGGGGAACAGCCCGCGCCGCACCGCGCGCCGGTAGTCGCGGACCCGCGGGCGGACGCCCTTCAGCGCCGGGTCGGCGCGGCACAGGTACGCGGCGCCGACATAGACCATCAGCGGCATCGCGAGCAC
Organism: Actinomadura sp. NPDC048394; assembly: GCF_040651755.1. Classification (NCBI taxonomy): domain Bacteria; kingdom Bacillati; phylum Actinomycetota; class Actinomycetes; order Streptosporangiales; family Thermomonosporaceae; genus Actinomadura; species Actinomadura sp. NPDC048394. The sequence continues at coordinate 52,946 of NZ_JBEZJL010000071.1, forward strand.
GCCGATGAAGAACGCGATGAACCGCAGCCAGTACCGTCCGGCGACGTGCTCGTACACGTCGAACGCCACGGACCGGTGCTCGACCTCCTCGGCGCCGTGCCAGCGCAGCAGGTCCATCATCGTCGGGTCGGCGCCGGCGTCGTCGAGCGCGCGGGCGTCCAGGATCCACTGGCCGAGCGCGGCCGTGTAGTGCTCGATCGCGGCGATGATCCCGATCCGGAAGACCAGCCAGCGGCGCCGGGACACGAGCGGCACGGGGCAGCGGTCGCCGAGGATCCGCTTGAACATCCACTCGATCCGGTCCGTCAGCGGGCGCGGGTCGAGGCCCTGCGCGAGCATCTGCCGGTCGAGGACGCCCTGGTGGGAGTAGGCGTGCACGGCCTCCTGGCCCATGAACCCCTTGACCTCGCGGTAGAGGCGCTCGTCGTCCTCGACGAGGGGCAGCGTCTGCTTGTAGACGTGGACGAACCAGCGTTCGCCGGCGGGCAGGAGCAGGTGCAGCACGTTGATGAAGTGGGTGGCGACGGGCTCGTCCGGGATCCAGTGCAGCGGCGTGCCCGTCCAGTCGAATCTCACCCGGCGCGGGGTGATGGCGGGGTGCCGCTCGTCGATCTCGCTCATGGCCTCACTCCCCCGCCGCCACGACCTCGCCCTGGACGGGCACCCGCGCGGCCCGCAACCCGGCCGACTCGGGCCCGCCCTCGACATGCCGTGCGAACTCGGCGATCCACGCGGCGGTCGTCGCCGGGTCCTTGCGGACGGCGCCCCAGTGGCCGACCGGGATCTCCCGCCGCCAGAGCCGGTCGACGTACCGGGCGAGGTCCGCGGACTGGTGCGGCGAGACGAACGCGTCCCGCGTCGGCGCGATGACCTGCACCGGGACGTCCGTCGTGGCCATGGATCCGGGACGCAGGAAGCGGACCGCGTTGGCGCGGTACAGCTTCATGCCGTACAGCGCGTCCTTCGGGAACGTGTCGGCGTGCCAGCCCTCGATGCCCTCCATCCGCTCGATCGCGACCGGGAAGATCCTGGCGCCCCCGAGACGCCAGGCGAGTTGGGGGACGCCGGGTATGGCGCCGAGCATCAGGTACCAGGAGCGCGCGAACTGCCCGGCCAGCTGCAGGACGTGCCGGGGCGTCGGACGGCGCAGCCGGTCACGCACCCACTGCCCGAAGTGCTCGATGCACGGCCCGGAGATCGAGGTGAACGAGGCGACGCGTCCCTCGGCGAGGCCGCCGGTGACCGCGCCCCAGCCCTGCACCGAGCCCCAGTCGTGGCCGGCGAGGTGGACGGGCCGTCCGGGCGACACGGCGTCGATCACCGCGGCCAGGTCGGCGGCGAGGTTCTCCATCGCGTAGGCCCGAGTGCGGCGCGGCCGGGACGAGCCGCCCGCGCCGCGCACGTCGTAGGTCACGACGTGGAAGTCCTCGGCGAGCAGGTCCGCGACCGGCTCCCAGACCACCCGGCTGTCGGGGTACCCGTGCACGAGCACGACCACCGGGGCCGTCCACGGCCCCCGTTCGCGGACGGCCAGCCGCACCCCGCCCGCCTTCACGCGCCTGTCCCTCACCTGCGCGTCCTTCGTCGCCGCAGTGCTCACCGCGGTCCCGCCGCGCGGCCTCACGTCCATCGCCACCACCCAATTAGACTTGGGATCTAATATGATGACCGGGTTGAACGAAAGTCAAGAGGGGGCGCGATGACCGCCGGGACACGGCCGGACGGCCCGCACGCCGCGCGGGACGGCGGCGGCGCGCGACGGGCCGCGATCCTCGACGCCGCGTCCCGGCTGTTCGCCGACCGCCCCTACGACGCGCTGTCCATCGACGACATCGCCGCGTCCGCCGGCGTCGCCAAGGGCCTGATCTACTACTACTTCGGCAACAAGCGCGGCCTGTTCCTCGCCGTGATCGGCACCGCCGCGCAGGCGCTGAACGCGCTCGCCGAGGAGTTCGACGGGCACTCCCCCGCCGACCGGCTCGCCCGCACCCTCGACGGCTTCCTCTGGTGGGCCGACACGCACCGCTCCGCGTTCCAGACCGTCACCAGCGGCGGCGTCGGCGTGGACGCCGAGGTCCTCGCCCTGCACCGCACCTCGCGCAAGCGGCTGCTGGCCGCGATGTCGACCGGCCTGGTCGGCACGCCGGAACCACGACCCGCGCTGCGCGTCGCGCTGGAGGGCTGGCTGTCGTTCGTCGAGGGCGCGACCGCGTCCTGGCTGGAGGGCGGCGACCTGAGCCGCGACGACGTCCGCGACCTGGCCGTCCGCGTCCTCGGCGGGGTGCTGAAGGCCGCCGGGCACACCGACCCGGACTGCGGCCGCCCCGGCTGACCTGCCGGGACGGCCGGGCCGCCGTGGGTGTCAGCCGGCGGGCGCCAGCGTCACCTCAACCGTCAGGTCCGCGGGCGCGCTCTCCAGCGTCAGCTCGGCGATCCGGCCCGCGGCGGCCAGATCCGGACGGGAGACCCGGCCGGCCTCCGCGCCGCGCACCACGGCCCGCGCCACGTCCGCGCGCATCGACGCCTTCGCCTCCGACTTCGCCTTGCGGACCTGCCGCAGCGCCTCACCGGTCGCGGCGAGCACCGCCGGGTCGCCGCCCGCGGGCAGCTCGGCCGGCAGCGGCCAGGACGCGGCGTGCACCGAGCCCTTCCGCCACCAGGACCAGACCTCCTCGGTCACGAACGGCAGCACGGGCGCGAACAGCCGCAGCAGCACCGACAGCGCCGACCGCAGCGCCGCGCGCGCCGACTGCGCCTCCGGCCCCTCCCCGTACGCGCGCGCCTTCACCAGCTCCAGGTAGTCGTCGCAGAACTCCCAGAAGAACCGCTCCGTGCGCTCCAGCGCCCGCGTGTAGTCGTAGCCCTCGAACGCCTCCGTCGCGTCCTCGACGACGCCGGACAGCGACGCCAGCATCGCCCGGTCCAGCGGCTCGGTGACCGCCGCGTCCCGCTCCACCTCGCCGAGACCCAGCACGAACTTCGACGCGTTGAGGATCTTGATGGCGAGCCGCCGGCCGACCTTGATCTGGCCGGTGTCGAACGCGGTGTCGGTGCCCGGACGGCCGCTCGCCGCCCAGTACCGGACGGCGTCCGACCCGTACTCGCGCAGCAGGTCGATCGGGGTGACGACGTTCCCCTTGGACTTCGACATCTTCTTGCGGTCCGGGTCGAGGATCCAGCCCGACAGCGCCGTGTCCGTCCACGGCAGCGACCCGTGCTCCAGATGCGACCGGACGACCGTCGAGAACAGCCACGTCCGGATGATGTCGTGCGCCTGCGGCCGCAGGTCGTAGGGGAACACCCGGGAGAACAGGTCGGCGTCGCGCTCCCAGCCGCCCGCGATCTGCGGCGTCAGCGACGACGTCGCCCAGGTGTCCATGACGTCCGGGTCCCCGATGAACCCGTCCGGCTTGCCGCGCTGGTCCTCGGCGAAGCCCGGCGGGACGTCCGAGGACGGGTCGACGGGCAGCGCGTCCTCCGCCGGGACGATCGGCGCGTCGTACCGCGGCTCGCCGGCCGCGTCCAGCGGATACCAGACCGGGATCGGCACGCCGAAGAACCGCTGCCGGGAGATCAGCCAGTCACCGTTGAGGCCCTCCACCCAGTTCTCGTAGCGGGCCCGCATGTACGGCGGATGCCAGTTCAGCTCCGCGCCGCGCGCGAGCAGCTCCGCGCGGGTCGCCGCGTCCCGCCCGCCGTTGCGGATGTACCACTGCCGCGTCGTGACGATCTCGAGCGGCTTGTTGCCCTTCTCGTAGAACTTCACCGGACGGCTGATCTTGCGGGGCTCGCCGTCCAGGTCACCGGACGCGCGCAGCATCTCGACGACGCGCTCCTTGGCGGAGAACACCGTCTTGCCGGCCAGCTCCGCGTACGGCTCCGCCGGGACGCCCGACGGCGGCTCGGCCGACAGCCGGCCGTCCCAGCCGATCACCGCGCGGGTCGGCAGGTTCAGCTCCCGCCACCACGTGACGTCCGTGACGTCGCCGAACGTGCAGATCATCGCGATGCCCGAGCCCTTGTCGGGCTCCGCGAGCCGGTGCCCGAGCACCGGCACCTCGACCCCGAACAGCGGCGTCCGGACCGTCGTCCCGAACAGCTCCTGGTACCGCTCGTCGTCGGGGTGCGCGACCAGCGCCACGCACGCCGGCAGCAACTCCGGGCGCGTCGTCTCGATGTACACGGGCCGCTCGTCGCCGTGGAACCGGATCCGGTAGAAGGCGCCCGGCTGCTCGCGGTCCTCCAGCTCGGCCTGCGCGACGGCCGTCCGGAACGTCACGTCCCACAGCGTCGGCGCCTCCGACACGTACGCCTCGCCGCGCGCGAGGTTCCGCAGGAACGCGCGCTGCGAGGCCGTCCGGGACGCCTCGCCGATGGTGGAGTAGAGGTGGCTCCAGTCGACCGACAGGCCGACCCGGCGCCACATCTCCTCGAACGCCTTCTCGTCGACCTCGGTGAGCCGCTCGCACAGCTCGATGAAGTTCCGCCGCGACACCGGGACCTGCTTCTTCGGGTCGGGCTTGGCCGGGGGTTCGAAGTCCGGGTCGTACGGCAGCGACGGCTCGCACCGCACGCCGAAGTAGTTCTGCACGCGCCGCTCGGTGGGCAGCCCGTTATCGTCCCAGCCCATCGGGTAGAAGACGGCGCGACCGCGCATGCGGTGGAACCGGGCGACGGTGTCGGTGTGGGTGTAGGAGAAGACGTGGCCGACGTGGAGGGAGCCGCTCACGGTGGGCGGCGGGGTGTCGATCGAGTAGACCTCGCCGCGCGGCCGGGTGCGGTCGAAGCGGTAGACGCCCGCGTCCTCCCAGGCGCGTACCCACCTGTCCTCCAGGCCGTCCAGGGAGGGCTTGGAAGGAACGCTCGGCGTACGCGGCTGCTCTGTCATGGGGCAATGGTATTGACATCCGCCCGGCCCGCATGCCACTTGCCCGCGCCGACGCGGCGGCCTTTCCCGCCCGGAGCGGGGCGTTCCGGTAGCGTCGGAGGCGACAGGACGACTGGAGGACGATGATGGCGGACAAGGGCGACATCGGCTATCGCGTGATGGCCGGCGCCGCGGCCTTCGCGGGCGGCTTCGTCGCGAAGAAGGCGATCACGCTCGTCTGGAAGAAGACCACCGGCAAGGAGCCGCCGACCAACCCCGAGTCGCCGGACGTGGCGCTGTCGGAGGCGATCGGCTGGGCCGTGGTGGTGGGCGTCGGCGTGGAGATCGCGCGGCTGGTGGCCACCCGGGCCGCGGTCCACCAGTGGGCCAAGGGCACCGGCGAGCTCCCGTCCCACCTGAAGGTGGACGCCTGAGCCCGCGGGCCTGATCGGGCTCGAACGCGTCGTGGCCGGTCCCGGACGTCCGGGACCGG
>NZ_JBEZJL010000072.1:0-58099 GCF_040651755.1 Actinomadura sp. NPDC048394
GGCGCGGATCCCCGCGCCCGCCACCGCGCTCACCCCTTCACCAGGTCCTGGTAGTCGGGGTGCTTCTCGATCCACTTCTTGATGAACGGGCAGAGCGGCACGACCGGGTCGCCCTTGGCGCGGACGTCGTCCAGCGCCCCGCGGGCGAGGGCGCTGCCGACGCCCTTGCCCTCGAAGGCGGGATCGACCTCGGTGTGGGTGAACACGACCGCGCCGTCGCGCCGCTCGTACTCGGCGAACCCGGCGAGCCCGCCGTCCACCCGGATCTCGTAGCGGCCTTCCCCGGCATTGTCGGTGATCTCGGTGCTCATCCCCCGATCATGCCCCACGCCGGACGGGTTAGCCCGCTTCGTATCCCGCGTGCAGGAGGCAGTAGGTGACGGCCTCTTCGAGGGCCTGCCAGGACGCCGCGATGACGTTGTCCTCGACGCCGACCGTGCCCCACTCGCGCTCGCCGTCGGCGGACTCGATCAGCACGCGGGTGCGGGCGTCGGTGCCGTGCGCGCCCTCCAGGATGCGGACCTTGTAGTCGACGAGCTCCAGCCGCGCCAGCTCCGGGTACAGCCGGCCGAGCGCGATGCGCAGCGCGTTGTCCAGGGCGTTGACGGGGCCGTTGCCCTCGCCGGTCGCGATGATCCGCTCGCCCTTGGCGTGCAGCTTGACGGTGGCCTCGCTGACCATGGAGCCGTCCGGGCGGCGCTCCACGATGGACCGCCACGACTCGACCTCGAAGTGCCGCTGCCGGACGCCGGTCAGCTCCTCGCGCAGCAGCAGCTCGAACGAGGCGTCCGCGGCCTCGAAGGTGTAGCCGGTGGACTCCAGCTCCTTGACCTTGTCCACGACGGCCTTGGCCTTCTCCCCAGACAGGTCGTAGCCCAGCTCGCGGCCCTTCAGCTCGACGGACGCGCGGCCCGCCATGCTGGAGACCAGCATCCGCATGTCGTTGCCGACGGCGGCCGGGTCGATGTGCTGGTAGAGGTCCGGGTCGACCTTGACGGCGGAGGCGTGCAGCCCCGCCTTGTGCGCGAACGCCGACAGGCCCACGTAGGGCTGCTGGGAGCTCGGCGCGACGTTGGTGACCTCGGAGACCGCATGCGCGATCCGGGTCATCTCGGCCAGCTGCGCGTCCGATACCAGGTCCATGCCGCGCTTGAGCTGCAGGTTCCCGATGACGGTGAACAGGTTGGCGTTGCCGCTGCGCTCGCCGTAGCCGTTCGCGCAGCCCTGCACGTGGGTGGCGCCGGCCTTCACGGCGGCGAGCGAGTTCGCGACCGCGCAGCCGGAGTCGTCGTGGCAGTGGATCCCGACGCGGACGCCGAGCCCGACGACCTCGTCGACGACGTCGGCCAGCTCGTCGGGCAGCATGCCGCCGTTGGTGTCGCAGAGCGCGACGACGTCGGCGCCCGCCTCGGCGGCGGTCCGGACGGCCTCCAGCGCGTAGGCGCGGTTGGCCTTGTAGCCGTCGAAGAAGTGCTCGGCGTCCAGGAAGACTCGTTGGCCCTCCGCACGCAGGTGGGAGACCGTGTCGCGGATCATCGCGAGGTTCTCCTCCAGGGTCGTGCGGAGGGCCAGCTCGACGTGCCTGTCGTGACTCTTGGCGACCAGGGTCACGACGGACGCGCCGGATTCGCGCAGGGCGGCGACCTGGGGGTCGTCGGCCGCCTTCACCCCGGCCCGGCGGGTCGCGCCGAACGCGGTGAGCCGCGCGTGCCTCAGGTCGAGCTCTGTTCGGGCCCGCCTGAAGAACTCGGTGTCCTTGGGATTGGCTCCGGGCCAGCCGCCCTCGATGAAGCCGACGCCCAGGTCGTCCAGGTGGCGTGCGACGACGAGCTTGTCGGCCACGGAGAGGTTCAGCCCCTCCTGCTGCGAGCCGTCGCGGAGCGTGGTGTCGTAGACGTGGAAGTCGTCGCCGTGCATGGTGTGGGTCCCCCCAGGGATGGGCGATCAGCGCCAGGGCACAAAAAAGACCCCTCACGGACGTGAGAGGTCTGCGCGCCGGCGGTGTCCCGTTAGTTGCCGGCGCGCCAGCCGATAATGACGAGGCTGAGGCGCATGATGCGGTCCAGTCTGCCACACCCTCCGCCATGCATGGACACCCGTCTCGGATGCTGAGACGACCGGCCCGTGACCGCGGCCGCCGCCCCCCAATGCCGCGCACATCGTGAAGTCCACCGCCATTTCCCCCGAAAACGCTTTTTGGAAATGGGAGAAATGATCTCCCAAGGTTAAGTAAGGTTTTCATCGCGTAAACGCGCTTGCGCAAGGCTCGGTAAATGCCAGAGGATCGCGCTGTCCGCCGGAGGAGGGGATTGCGATGAGCGGTGATCCGGTTCGCGGAACGGTCGCGTCCTGGGACGACGAGAGCGGCTGGGGAGTCCTCGTCTCGCCGGACGTCCCGGGCGAGGTCTGGGCGCACTTCTCCGCCGTCCGCACCGTGCCCGGCGGCTTCGCCTCCCTGGATCCCGGTGAGAGCGTGCTGTTCACCTGGGAGGAAGCCGAGCAGGACGGCTACGCCTACCGCGCGCTGGACGTGCGGCGGGCCGAGCGGGACTGAGGGCCCGGGCCGGCGGACCCGGCACGGCCGCCCGCCGCTCCCGGCGGACGGCGACCATTTCCGAAGGGAATGCCTGTCATGCGCATGCACACATTCGGCCGGACGGCCGTGATCTCCGGAACGGCTCTGGCAATGGCGCTCGGCGCCGCCTCGGCCGCGTCCGCGGCGGGCCGTCCGGGGCACCACGCCCCCGCGGCCGCGGCCCATTACTTCGTGTTCACCAAACGGCATCAGGGCTTCGCGCACCGGGACCGGATCGGCGCGTTCCACGCGCAGGTGAAGCTCACCGGACGGTACTCGCGGCAGTACCCGATGCCGTGGTCGTTCCAGATCACGAGCAGCAAGCTCCGGGCGATCGCGCGGGGCCGGGCGGTCTGCACCGCCACCGGGCTGAACGGCCACTACCACGACCGGCACGTGATCCCCGTCGGCTACGTGTGGCACTCCACGGTCAAGCCGCACCGGGTCCGCAAGGTCTACACCCTCTCGGGCACGTGCACGTTCCCGGTGCAGGTCGGCGGCAAGCCCGGACGGGCCTTCGTCGGGTTCGCCTTCCACTACGCGATCAACCCGGACGCGCGCGGCGTGAGCCCGAAGACGGCCGGCTCCGCGATCACCACCACGGTGCGCTTCGGCCGCTGACCCGGCCGCACATAACGGCGCCCGATGGCGCGCACCCGGGGACGGGCGCGCCATCGGGCGCTTCCACCGATCAGACGATCTTGTGAACCCAGCCGTAGGGGTCGGGGCGGGTGCCGTACTGGATGCCGACGAGCTCCTGCCGCAGCCGCATCGAGATCTCGCCGGGCTCGCCGTCCCCGATCGTCCACTCCCGGTCGTGGCCCCTGACCCGGCCGACCGGGCTGATGATCGCGGCGGTGCCGCAGCCGAACACCTCGGTGATCTCGCCGGACGCGCAGCCGGCCTGCCACTCGTCGATGCTGATCTTGCCCTCCTCGGCCGGGATGCCGAGGTCGGGGGCCAGCTTGAGCATCGAGTCGCGGGTGACGCCGGCGAGCAGCGTGCCGGTGAGCGCGGGGGTGAGCAGCCGGGCCTGCGAGCCGGACCCGTAGACGAACATCAGGTTCATCGAGCCGACCTCCTCGACCCAGCGGTGCTCCACCGCGTCGAGCCAGACGACCTGGTCGCAGCCCTGCTCGACGGCCTCGGCCTGGCCGGCGAACGACGCGGCGTAGTTGCCGCCGAACTTGGCCTCGCCGGTGCCGCCCGGCGCCGCGCGGGTGTAGTCCTGCGACAGCCACACCGAGACGGGCTTGATCCCGCACGGGTAGTACAGCCCGGACGGGGAGGCGATGACCATGAACAGGAACTCGTTCGCCGGGCTGTTCACGCCGAGCGCGCGGGTCGTGGCGAACATGAACGGCCGCAGGTAGAGGCTGTGGCCCTCGGTGTCGGGGACCCACTCCTTGTCGGTGCGGACGAGCAGCTCGACGGCGTCGACGAACAGCTGCTCGGGGATCTCCGGCATGGCCATCCGCTTGGCGGAGCGGTTCATCCGGGCCGCGTTCATGTACGGCCGGAAGGTGACGATCGAGCCGTCCGGCTGCTTGTAGGCCTTGAGGCCCTCGAACAGCTCCTGGGCGTAGTGGAACACCTGGCTGGCCGGGTCCATCGGGATCGGCCCGTAGGGTTCGAGCTTGGCGTCGTGCCAGCCGCGGTCCGCCGAGTACCGGACCGTGACCATGTGGTCGGTGAAGTACCGGCCGAAGCCCGGATCGGCCAGGACGCGCTCGCGCTCGGCGGCCGTCGCGGGCCGCTCGGTCAGCGTGATCTCGAAGTCCAGGGTGTCGCTCATCGCCGTTCGTCCTCTCCCGATCGCCGGTGCGGCTCCATTGCCGCTGCGGCGTCCTTAGTCCCTATTGTCGTACTTCGTTCCTCGACCCCACTCCTCGTACGCGGCGCATACGGAAAACCGGGCGCGCCGCGAGGCGCGCCCGGAGTGTCCCTGCTCGTAGCCGGAGAGGCGCGCCCTCAGCCCGATACTCGCTTGGCGATCGCGTCGCCGATCTGCGCGGTCGACCGCGTCCCGAGCGCGCCGCGCTCGGCCAGGTCGTCGGAGACGGCCTGCTCGACCCGGCGGGCCGCGTCGCCGGCGCCGATGTGGTCGAGCAGCATCGCGACCGACAGGATCGTGGCGGTCGGGTCGGCCTTGCCCTGCCCCGCGATGTCGGGGGCGCTGCCGTGCACCGGCTCGAACATCGACGGCGCCGTCCGGTCGGGGTTGACGTTCCCGGACGCGGCGAGCCCGATGCCGCCGGCGATCGCGGCGCCGATGTCGGTGATGATGTCGCCGAACAGGTTGTCGGTGACGACGACGTCGAACCGCTGCGGCTGGCCGACGAAGAACATGGTGGCCGCGTCGACATGGCAGTAGTCGGTGCTGACCTGCGGGTACTCCGCGCCGACCTGCTTCATCACGCGCTGGTAGAGATCACCGGCGAAGGTCAGGACGTTGTCCTTGTGGACCAGCGTCAGCCTCTTGCGCGGCCGCGACGCGGCGACCTCGAACGCGTACCGGACGACCCGCTCGACGCCGAACGCGGTGTTGACGCTCTCCTGCGTGGCGACCTCGTGCGGGGTGCCCTTGCGCAGGACGCCGCCGACGCCCGTGTAGGGGCCCTCGGTGCCCTCGCGGACGACGACCATGTCGATGTCGTCCGGCGTGACGTCGGCGAGGGGGGTCTTCACGCCCGGGAACAGCTTCACCGGGCGGAGGTTGACGTAGTGGTCGAGCTCGAACCGGGTCCGCAGCAGCAGCCCGCGCTCCAGCGTCCCGCTCGGGACGCTCGGGTCGCCGACGGCGCCGAGCAGGATGACGTCCTGGCCGCGCAGCTCCTCCAGCACCGAGTCGGGCAGCGTCTCCCCGGTCCGGTGCCAGCGGGCGGCGCCCAGGTCGTAGGAGGTCTGCTCGAACGCGAGGTCGCTGGACGGGGCGACGGCCTCGAGGACCTTCAGTCCCTCGGCGACCACCTCGGGGCCGATCCCGTCACCGGGGATGACGGCCAGACGAATGCTGCGGGAAGCCATGGGCGTACTGTACTGCAAACGTCTCACTGCTTGGGCGTTCGTCTCATATCCCGGTACGCGGGTCTCGCCGCCGGCGACCCGGCGTCACCTTTGTCACTTTTCGCGGGGTTGACGGGCCGGGTGGGAGAAGGGACGCTCTCCTCGACAAGTTCACATCGAGGCGACGGTGCGCAGGAACCTGGTGCGAATCCAGGACGGTCCCGCCACTGTGACCAGGGAGTCTCCCCCCACCGCACGACCACGGCCGGGCCACCGGCGGGAAGGTCGGCGGGAGACGGCGATCTGGGAGTCAGGACACTGACCCGTCGTCCTCCCGCAACCGGGGCGAGTGCACCCCGTGAGGAGAACCCCGACATGGCCGAGTCCGCCGTACCGTCCGCCACGTCCCCGCAGGCCGAGCCGTCCGCGGCGCCGCTGCGCCTGCCGATCCGCGACATCGTGCCGTGGGCGGTGCTCGCCGTCGTGCTGGCCGCGATCCTGATCTACTTCGTCGGCGCCGAGCAGGGCGCCACGTCGATCTTCGGCGGCACCTGGGTGCACGAGTTCACCCACGACGGCCGCCACCTCCTCGGCTTCCCCTGCCACTGAGTTCCACGCAAGCCCGGCCCAAGGGCCTCGCCTGGCGGCTCGGCCCTTGACCGTGCTTGGGCGAGCGCGAACTCGCTTCGCGAGCTTCCCGGTGGACTCGCCTCCGGCGTCGTCCACCGGTCAGATAGCGCGCTCGCGCGGTGGCCGGGGATTCCGATTCGAGGAGATGTCGATGAGAGCACTGCTGGTCCGCGGGATGCTCGCGGGCCTGGCGGCGGCCGCCCTGGCCCTGGTCGTCGCCTGGCTGTACGGGGAGCCGCAGGTCGGGCACGCGATCGCATTCGAGGAGGCGCGGGCGCACGCCGAGCACGCGGGGCACGAACCGGAGGTCGTCGGCCGGGGCGTGCAGAAGACGGCCGGGCTGATCACCGCGATGGCCGTGTACGGGGTGGCGCTCGGCGGCCTGTTCTCGATCGCGTTCGCCTTCGCGGCGGGACGGCTCGGACGGCTCGGCGCGCGCGCCACGGCCGCCCTGGTCGCCCTGGCCGGGTTCGTCGCGATCGAGCTGGTGCCGTTCCTGAAGTACCCCGCGACGCCCCCGGCGGTCGGCAACCCGGCGACCATCGGGAGCCGGACGGCGCTGTACTTCTGCATGATGGCGCTGGGCGTCCTGGCGACGACCGCGGCGGTGATCGTGTGCCGCCGCCTCGTCCCCCGGCTCGGGGCCTGGAACGCGATCACGGTCACCGCGGTCGGCTACGCCGTCCTGCTGGCCGTCGTGTACCGGCTCACGCCGAAGCCCGACGCGATCCCGGAGCACTTCCCGGCGACGGTCCTGTGGAACTTCCGGATCGCCTCTCTGGGCGTCCAGCTCGTCCTGTGGGCCACGATCGGGCTGCTGTTCGGGTACCTGACCGAGCGTTCGGTCGCGCGGCGGCGCGCCGCCGTCCTGGTCTGAGGGCCGCGGGCCGTCGTCACGGGCGCCTCCGTGGCGACGGCGCGGCGCGGCGCGGCGGGCGGCGCAGGCCGCAGTCGCCGCACATCTCGCCGCCGGGCGGGACGCGGTAGTACAGGCAGCAGTTGCGCCGGGTGAAGCCGTGCGGGCCCAGCGTCCCGGTCCCCGCCAGGGGCGGGCGGGACAGCAGTTCGCGGACGATCGCGGTGCGGGCGCCGTCCGGCGGGCCGACGTTCAGGCCGCCGGCGAGCGCCGATGCCGCGTTCCCCCACAGCAGGCCGTCCGCGAGGCTCGTGAAGGTCAGCATCGTCGCGCGCAGCGGCTCCAGCTGGCCCGTGACGACCTGGCCGTGGACGAGGTCGGCGGCTTCGGCGGCGCCGCCGGCGCGGTGCCCGCGCGGCTCGGCCAGCCAGAGCGCTACGGGGGCGCCCGGCGCCCACCGCCAGTGCAGGCCGGCCAGGTCGGGCACGACGCCCAGCGCCGCCGCCGCGACGACGGGCGACCAGAGGCGCGACGCGAGGCCCTGGAACAGGATGGACGCGGCGACGCGCCGCTCGCCGGTGCCGAGCCGCTCCGCGTAGAGGCCGGTGAGGCCCGCGAGGCGTTCCGGGTCGCGTTCGGGCAGCGGCCGCCACGTCGGATCGGCCTCCTCGGCCGGATCGGTGGAGATCGCGAAGTACGGCCCGAGGCGCCCGGCGGCGCTCAGCGCCTCCCTGACCTCCCCGGGCCCGGCGGGCATCGGCGACGGCATGGCGTTCACCCTGCCATGCCCGTCCCGGCGCACGGCCGCGAGGCCGCCGCAGGGCCGGGAGGGCGGGGCGCGCTAGCGGGAGGGGTGGCCGCCGTTGTCGCGGCGGTCCAGGGCCGTCTGCAGGGCGCGGGCCGCCTCCTCGGCGGCGTCGTCCGCGGGCACGGTGGTACGGGTGGTGTCGTTCATGATCGCTCCGAATCGCTGAGGCTGGGTGCCGGGGCCGCCGGGACGCGTGGTTCGCACGGGTCCGGGCGCGGGATCGGGCTGATGGCCGGGCGAAACCTCCGCAGCGGTGCCGGCCCGCCGATGTCAGGCCCCGCTGCGGCAGCGAAGGATTACCGCGAAACGCCGCATGATTACTTGCGACGGTACCCGCCGTTCCGGCGACTGTCCCGACCCGTGGCGTAAAATCTCAACATGTGAGACGTGACGGTGGGCAGGAACGCGACGGGCGGGGGCCCGGCCGAAGCCGGACACCCGCCCGTCACGGTCGCCCAGAGATCAGTCGAGGTCGACGCGGCGGCCCATGTCGGCGCCCACCTCGGCGGTGATCGCGTCCACGAGCTGCGGCGGGATGCCGGAGTCGACGGTCAGCGCGATCAGCGCCTTGCCGCCCTTGGCGTCCCGGCCGACCTGCATGCCGGCGATGTTGACCTCGGCGTCGCCGAGCAGCTTGCCGACGGCGCCGACGATGCCCGGGCGGTCCACGTAGGAGAAGAACGCCATGTGCGCGGTCGGCACCAGCTCCATGTTGTAGCCGTTGATCTCGATGATCCGCTCGGCGTGCTTCGGGCCGGTCAGCGTGCCGGACACCGACACCACCGCGCCGTCGGCCATCGTGCCGCGCACCTGCACCACGTTGCGCCAGTCGGGGCTGTCCTCGCTGGTGGTCAGGGTGACCTCGACGCCCCGGTCGCGGGCCAGCAGCGGCGCGTTGACGAACGTCACCGACTCCTCGACGACGTCGGAGAACACGCCCTTGAGCGCGGCCAGCTCCAGCACCTTGACGTCGTGCTCGGCGATCTCGCCGCGCACCACCACGTCCAGCCGGACCGGCACGCCGCCGGCGAGGGCGGTGAAGATCCGGCCGAGCTTCTCGGCGAGCGGCAGGCCCGGCTTGACGTCCTCGGCGACCGCGCCGCCCTGGACGTTCACCGCGTCCGGCACGAACTCGCCGGACAGCGCCAGCTTCACCGAGCGGGCGACCTGCGTGCCCGCCTTCTCCTGCGCCTCGTGGGTGCTGGCGCCGAGGTGCGGGGTGACGACCACGTTGTCGTGGTGGAACAGCGGGCTGTCGGTGCAGGGCTCGCTGCTGAACACGTCGATGCCGGCGCCGGCGACCCGGCCGTCCTTCAGCGCGAGGTCGAGCGCCTCCTCGTCGACGATCCCGCCGCGCGCGGCGTTGACGATCCGCACGCTCGGCTTGACCTGGTGCAGCTCGCGGTCGCCGATGAGGCCGAGGGTCTCGGGGGTCTTCGGCAGGTGGACGGTGATGAAGTCGCTCTGCTGGAGCAGCTCGTCGAGGGTGACGAGCTTCACGCCGAGCTGCGCCGCGCGGGCGGCCTGCACGTACGGGTCGAACGCGATCACGTTCATGTCGAAGGCGGCGAGCCGCTGGGAGACCAGGACGCCGATGCGGCCGAGGCCGAGCACGCCGACGGTCTTGCCCTGCAGCTCGACGCCGGTGTACTTGGACCGCTTCCACTCGCCCTGCTTGAGGGCGGAGTGGCCCTGCGGAACGTTCCGGGCGGTGGCGAGGAGCAGCGCGATCGCGTGCTCGGCGGCGGTGACGATGTTGGAGGTCGGCGCGTTGACGACCATGACGCCGGCCTTGGTGGCGGCCTCCACGTCGACGTTGTCGAGGCCGACGCCGGCGCGCGCGACCACGCGCAGCCTCCCGGCGTGCTGGAAGACCTCGGCGGTGACCTTGGTGGCGCTGCGGACGATCAGGGCGTCGACGTCCGCGACGGCGGGCAGCAGCTTGGCCTTGTCGCTGCCGTCGACGTGACGGACCTCGAAGTCGGATTCCAGCACGGCGATGCCGGCCGGGGAGAGCTCTTCTGCGACGAGGACGACGGGCTTGCTCAAGGAAACAGTCCTTCGGAAGTCGGATGTTCGGCTGGTGTGCAGGTGAAGTCGCGAGTCACCTCGTCGTGCCCTCGCCCCCAGCGGCGAGTCTATCCCCCGGCGGGCGGCGGGGTCCGCGACAGGGAAGGACCGGCCGGTAACTCCGTTGTGTCCGCCGGGGCGGGGCCGTCCTCACCTCCCGGCCTCACCTCCGGCCTCACCCCCGGCCCCGGTCACGCGGCGTTCGGCTCGGGCATCGCGGCCAGCACGGCGGCGACCCGCTCGGCGTCGCCGACCCGGACGTGCGGGACGTCCACGAAGATCCGCAGCGGCCCGGCGGGCAGCCCGAGCTCCTCGGCCACGTGCAGCTGGACCTCGCGCAGCGGGATGTAGGCCAGGTAGCCGCGGAAGACGTCCTGGGACCGGAACATCCCGGTCATGATCAGCCGGTAGCCGCGGATGCGGAACGACAGCGCGGTCAGGCACGGCACGGCGGCGGCGTCCTCGCCCGGCAGCGTCAGCGAGATCCAGGCGCTGGTCGTCCACGGCCTCGCTCGCAGCAGGCCGACGACCCAGCGCAGCTGGTCGGCGCCGTCGAGGTCGCGGAGCCGGGGCAGGCACCGCCCGGTGGCCGCGTCCCGGGCTCGCTCGCGGGCGCGCTCCCTGGCCCGGCGCGCGAGCCGGGCCCGGTCGCCGTGCTCGCGGAGGATCGGGTCCTCCCAGCTCAGCGAGTCGATCTCGAACAGCAGCGGGGGCCCTTCGATGATGGGCCCCGCGTCCTCCATGCCGGCGACCCCGGCCGACCACACGTGCCGCAGGACGCCGATCCACGCCCTCCCGCAGGTCTCCCAGCGCCGGACGCCGTTGTCCTCTCGCGCCTGCACGTCATCTCTCCGCGCCATTGCCGGCCCGATCACCGCCAATGCGGGACGGGCGTTTCGCTGACCGCGGCATTGCCGCGCCGGTGAGGAATTGCGCCGCGCGCCCGGCCGGCCGTCCCGGGCCGGTCCTTGACAGCCTCTCACCACTCATGTACGCGCCCCAACGCCGCTCCGGCGGCGGTCACGTGAGTGTTCGCGCAGGTGCTCCCGCGCCGGCCGCGGCCGTCGCGACTTTCTTCAAGTATCGGGCAAGGTGGGCCAAAAGGATAGGTTCTTTTACCCTCGAAGCCATCTCCACCGGCATTCTGACCGCCCCGGCACGCAAAGGTCATTGGACAATCCGTCCAAACGATCGCCGCCATTCGGGCCCGGCCGGGCGAGGCCCTCACCAGGGGTCGGGGCCGGCCCGGTGGAGCACGACGTAGCCGTCCCGGGCGAACACCTCCAGGTACCCGGACGCCGTCAGCAGGGCGACCCGCCGCTGCTGCTCGGCCACCGACGGGAACGGGAACGTCCGCCGTTCCACGTCCGCGACGACCCACGGCGCGTCGCGCGGCTGCCAGTCCCACAGCAGGACGCGGGTCCGGCCGCTGAGCGCGGGCCCGACGCCGTTGGCGACCTCCACCAGCGCCCCGTCCGGGACCTTCGCGACCGCCGCGGCGGCGGCCGACGCGCGCTCGTTGCGGCTGTACAGCGCGGGATCGCCGAGATCGCCGAACGCGAAGAACGGCACGGTGACGATCGCCGCCGCCAGCAGGCCGGCCGCCGGGACCCAGGCCGCGCCCAGCCGATGCCCGAGCCGCCCGAGCCGCCGCACGCGCGAGCGCAGCCAGGCGTTCCGGCGCAGGCGCGCGGCCCCGTCCACCGCGGCCAGGACGAGCGCCGCGACGATGAACGCGTTGTAGTGGTAGTGGGGCGCCCACCAGTTGGCGAAGCGGTCGGCGAGCATCCGCTCGGCCAGCGGCGGCAGGACGACCAGCGTCAGCGGGGACGCCAGCGGGAGCAGCAGCAGGGGCAGGACGAGCAGGGCCATCATGGTGAGCTTGCCCGGCGGGGTGCCGATCGCCGCGACCGCGTCCCACGGGTGCAGCAGGACGTGCGCGGCGGCGTGCGGGAGGTCGCGGCCGAGCGAGGTGTACGCCCAGTAGTAGTCGTTGTCGCCGCCGAACGCCGCGATCGCGATCTTGGAGCAGACCGCGGTCGCGGCGACGCCCGCGGCGGCGTACGCCAGGCCCGCGCGCCGCTCGCCGCGGCGGGTCAGCAGGAACAGCCCGAACCCCGCGAGTAGCAGCCCCATGTCCTCCTTGACCAGCAGCAGGAGGAACGCGGCGAGCGCCGCCCGGCCGCGCCGCCCGGCGTCGTACCGCTCGATCATCAGCGCCGACAGCAGCGGGACGAACGCGACCTCGTGGAAGTCGAACGCGAGCGCCTCGGCGACCGGCCACGACAGGGCGTAGGCGCCCGCCGCGCAGTACGCGCCGCCCGCGCCGAGCCGGCGCTCGGTGAACCGCCAGACCGGCACGATCGCCAGCGCGAACAGCACGCCCTGCGCGACGAGCAGCGTCCCCGGGCCGTCGTGGATCCAGTACAGCGGCGCCAGCACCGCGAGGATCGGCGAGAAGTGGTCGCCGAGGACGGAGAAGCCCGGCCCGAACCCGTTGTGGACGCCCTTGACGATCGCGACCGGCGCGCCGAACCGGCTGTAGGACCGGACCGCCTGATCGAAGATCACGAGGTCGTAGGTGCTGGCCCGGAACGCGTGCAGCCGCAGCAGCGCGTAGGCGGAGTCGAGCACGGCGCTCGCGGTGACGAGCGCGGCGATCGCCCAGGCCCGCCGCCGCGCCCCCGCGCCCGGGCGCCCCCCGCCGCCGGCCGGCCCTTCCACCGCGACCGCCTCCGCCTCCGCCACGCGCCGGACGCTACCAGCCCCCCGCCACCACCTCGTCGCCTCGCGGCGGGTGTCAGCCGGCGGGGCGGTGGGTCAGCGGGAGGCCGCGGCGGGTGAACAGGGCCGCGGCCACCACCGCCATCAGCGGGACGGCCACGCCGACGGCCAGGAGGAGCGGCCACGGCACGTCGAGCGTCGGGCCGTGCCCGGGCACCGCGGGCGAGCCGTCCGGGCCGGCCGGGACCGTCGCGACCGCGGTGAGCGGGCGGGCGACCGCGACGCCCGGGACGAACCCCGCCGCGATGCCGAGCCAGCAGCCGAGCACCGCGACGAACCCGGCCTGGCCCATCGCGAGCAGCCGGCGGGTGCGGGGGCGGGCGCCGATCGCGGCGAGCGTCGCCAGGTCGGGCCGGGCGTCCGCGGCGGCCAGCCCCGTCGCGATCATCGTCCCGCCGAAGGCCAGCACGGCCCCGGCGATCGCGAGCGCGAACAGCATCGGCGAGGGGGAGCCGACGTGCCCGCGCTCGACGTAGACGCCGTCGTCGTTGTCGGTGAAGCCGGCGAGGACCTCGGTCAGCCGGGACTGCTCCGCCTTGGTGACCCGGTGGTCGGCCCGGTCGATGCCGAGCGCCTCGGTCCGCACGGGTACCCCGGCCCGCGCAGCGGCGGACGGCGGCACCAGGGCCTGGACGTGCGGATCCTCGCGGACGGCGAGCGCCGGCACGCCGCGCACCGTGCGCACCGTGTGCTGCTGGTCGTCCTTCCAGTAGGAGACCGTCAGCGTGGTCGTGCCGCCGGGCAGCGGCCCGGAGCCGAAGACGACGACCTTCCCGGCGGCGAGCGCGGCCGTCACCGCGGGGTCGTCGCGGCCGAGCAGCAGGCGCGCCTCGCGCGCGCCGCCGACGACGTTGTCGAGCACGATCGTCCTGCTCCGGGACGGTCCCGCCGCGAAGCCCACGGACGGGCATTTCGCGGTGTCGGCCTGGTCGCACTCCGAGCCCTCCCCCGGCAGCGTCCGCAGCGGGACGACGGGCACCCCTGGCAGTTCCCGCCCGATCGCGGCGCTGACGGCGTCCGCCCGGCCCGCGGGCGGCCTGACCAGCGTCGTCCCCATCGGCAGCCGGGGCTCGTACTCGGCGCGCTCCTGCCGGGCGTCGCTCGCGACGCCGATCGCGAACACGGTGATCCCGGCGACCGCCGCCATGATCGCGGCGACGACGGGGGCGGCGCGGCCCCGGTTGCGGGCCCCGTCCCGGACGGCCAGGCGCAGCGGCAGCGGGAGCCACCGGGCGCCCCGGCCCGCCGCGCCGACCAGCCACGGGGTGGCCATGACGCATCCGACGACGATCGCGGCGGCGCCGAGCGCGGCCCCGAGCTCGTGCAGCGCGCCGGTGCCGAACAGGCAGGCCGCGACGCCGAGCAGGACGAGGACCGCGCCCGCGACGGGCCAGCCGCGGCGCGCCCGGCCCGCGTCCCGGCGCCCGGCGAGCGCGGCGACGACGTCCATCCGCGCGGCCTGGACGGCCGGCACGAGGGCGGCGAGGACGCCGCTGCCCGCGCCGAGCAGCATCGTCACGGCGACCAGCGTCCACGGCACCTCGTACGGGCCGAGCACGACGCCGAGGAAGGTCCTGGACAGCGGCTTGGCCAGGGCCGCCGCGAGCAGGCCGAGCAGCGCTCCGGCCGCCGCGGCGGCGCCCCCGAGGACCAGGCCGCCGGCCAGCACGACGGCGCGCAGGTGCCGCGCGTCGCCGCCGCACGCGGCGACCAGCGCGAGCCGGTGCCGCTGCCGCCGCACGCCCACCGCGAACGCGGGGCCGGCGAGCAGCACGACCTCCAGCACGACCACGGCGACGGCCATCGCGACGACCGCGACGGCGGCGCCGTCCGGGCCGGACGCCGGGCCGGACGCCGCGCGGGCCCGCGGCGGCGGGGCGGACACGACGGCGCGGGACAGCACGGTGATCCCGCTTTTGTTGAGCGCGGTCACCTCGTCCCAGGTCACCGGGCCGGCGCCGGCGACCAGCCACTGCGGGCGGGGTGAGGGCGCGTCCGGCACCGCGCCGGGCAGGGTGAGGGCGACGGCCCTGCCGGGCTCGCGCGGGTCCCGGACGTGCCCCACGACGCGTCCGGTCGTCCCCGACCGGTCGATCTGGACGGTCGCGCCGATCGGGAAGCCGAGCGAGGGCGCGAGCGCGACCTCGCCGGGCCTCGCGGGCGCGCGGCCGCCGGTGACGTCGAGGATGCCGCGGGTCATGGGGTCGCGCAGGTCGAGGCCGATGTGGTCGGCGCCGCGGTAGCCGCGGGCGGTCCGGAGCGCGACGTGCCCGCCGGTCTCCAGCGGCTGGACGCGCGCCGACGGCCCGAACGCGGCGGCGACCCGCCGGGTGATCTCCGGTGTGGTCCAGGGCCGCCCGGCGTCGTCCCCGGACGCCCCCGGCCCGGTGATGATCTCCTGGTCGTCGGCCGTCTGCCCGATCGGGGCGTGCCCCGCGCCGGTGAGCCGGGCGTCGGCGGCGCCGATCTCGTAGGGCAGCGACTCCCGCGCCGACCAGGCGCTGGTCTCGTAGAGCACGGCCAGCGCGACGATCGCCATCACGGGCAGGCCGATCATGGCCACCACGAGCGCGGTGCGGCCCTTGGCGCGCAGCGCGTCCCGGCGGGCCAGCCGCAGCGCGGCGCCGTAGGCGCTCACCCGGCCTCCAGGAGCGTCTCGGGGCCGGTGCGGCCGGGGGTGGAGTCGACCATCCGGCCGTCCCGCAGGAACACGACCCGGTCCGCCCACGCGGCGTGCCGCGACTCGTGCGTGACCATCAGGCAGGCGGCGCCCTCGTCGCAGCGGGACCGCAGCAGCCGCATGATCTCCTCGCCGGCGTGGCTGTCGAGGGCGCCGGTCGGCTCGTCGGCGAGCAGGAGCCGGCGGTCGCCGATGATCGCGCGGGCGATCGCGACGCGCTGCTGCTGCCCGCCCGACAGCTCGTCGGGGAACCGGTCGGCCAGGTCGCCGGCACCGACGGAGGCGAGCGCCTTGTGCGCCTGGCGGCGGGCCCGGCGCGCGCGGGCGCCGTCGAGCTCGCGCGGCAGCATCACGTTCTCCGCCGCGGTGAGCGCGGGGATGAGGTTGAGGTCCTGGAACACGTAGCCGACGGCGCGGCGCCGCAGCGCCGACCGGGCGGCCGCGCCGAGCGCGCCGATGTCGGCGCCCGCGACGGTGATCCGGCCGGACGTCGGGGTGTCCAGCCCGCCGGCGAGCGTCAGCAGCGTCGACTTGCCGGAGCCGGACGGGCCCATCACCGCGACGAACTCGCCCTCGGCGACGTCCAGGCTGACGTTCCGCAGGGCGTGCACGAGCCCGGCGCCCGTCCCGTGGTCGCGGGACACGTCCCGCATCACCAGCACGCTCACCGGCTCGTCTCCTCGATCGGCGCGTCCTGCGGCGCGCCGGCCGGCGGGCCCGCGGGCGCGGCGGGGGCGGTCCGGACGACGAACGCCTCGCAGTGGTCGAGCCAGCGGACCTCGGCCTCCGTCTGGAAGATCATCGACTCCAGGACGAGCCGCCACGCGCGGTCGCCCTGGTCGGACGGGTCGGCGGGCGCGGCGGCCTTCACCCGGGTGAGGTCCTGCAGGGTGCGCAGGGTGGCGGTGCGCTGCGCCTGGACGACCTGCCGGACGTCCACGCCGGGCGTGGTGACGGCCATCGCGAGCTTGATCGCCAGCTCGTCGCGGGGGCGGTCGGCGCGGGCCACCGGGGTGGCGAACCACGCCCGCACGTCCGCCTCGCCGGCCGGGGTGATCCGGTAGACGAACCGGCCCTCGTCGTCGGCTCCGACGCGGGTGACCAGCTCGTCGCGTTCGAGGCGGGACAGCGTCGAGTACACCTGCCCGATGTTGAGCGGCCAGGACGATCCGGTGGACGCCTCGAACTCGGCGCGCAGCTGGTAGCCGTAGCGGGGGCCCTGGGACAGCAGGGCGAGCAGGCCGTGACGTATGGACATGGACACCGAGTATGCATACGCGGTATCCCTTGCGCAATACCGCGTATGCATCCCGAAGGACACGCTACCGGAATTTCACTGTGCGCAACCATCTCACGCCTTACCGTGACCATGTCCCCGGACGATCAGGAGAGAAGCGTGACCTCCGACAGCACGATCAGCGTCCTGCGCGACGTCCTGCGCGTGTACGACCACCGGTACCTCGACCTCGACCGCCGGCAGCGGGAGCGGCTCGTCGACGGCACCCGCCGGGTCATCGGCGACGAGGGCCTCAGCGACGCCGCCCGCGCCGCGCTGCCCGCCGCCGACCGGCTGCGCGCGTTCTGCATCCAGTACGGACTGCGCGACGAGCTGGAACGGCTGATCCGCGACGAGGTCGAGGGCAGCCCCGCGGGCGCCGTCGTGGTCGGCGGCCGGATCTACGCGATGTACCCCTACCTGCGCGGCGTCCCCCGGCAGGACGCCGACATCACCACCGAGGTCGGCGTCGAGCACCGCCTCGACGCCGTGTCCTGGCACGGCAGGCGGGTGCGGATCCGCGGCACCGCGATGCTGGAGCGCGTCGAGACGAACCGGACGGCCGTCGAGGTCGTCCTGCGCGAGCGGACCACCGGCAAGGAGCACGTGTTCCCCGCCGGCCCGCGCTCCGCGCCCGGCACCGGGACCGGCGGGTTCGAGGCGTTCGCCGACCCGGCCGGCGTCGAGCCCGGCCGCTGGGACGTGCACGTCGCCGCGACCGCGCACGGCGTCACCCGGGAGGCCCGCTTCGGCTCGCGCCGCGCCGACGGCCTGAAGACCGCGCCGCAGCGGCGCCCCGTGGGCGACCACCACGTCTCGGTGTACTTCACCAAGGGCGGCCACCTGGCGCTGGTCGTCCGCGAGGACGCCGGCGCCACGTCCCTGCGCGCCCGCCTCCGCCGCCGCCTGTCCCGCTCGCCCGCGCCGCGCTGAAAAGCGAGAACGGGGGCGGGCGCCGCGCGCCCGCCCCCGCCACGAACTCCTGCTAGTCGTTGATCCAGCTCATCATCGGGCGCAGCTCCGCACCGGTCTTCTCGATCGGGTGCTCGGCGAGCTGCTCGCGGTACTTGCCGAACTGGGCCTGGCCGCCCTCGAACTCCTCCACCAGCTCCTTGGCGTACTCGCCGGACTGGATCTCGCCGAGGATCTTCTTCATCGCGGCCTTCGTCTCCGGCGTGATCACGCGCGGGCCGCGGCTGTAGCCGCCGTACTCGGCGTTGTCGGAGACCGACCAGTACATCTTGGAGATGCCGCCCTCGTACATGAGGTCGACGATCAGCTTCAGCTCGTGCAGCACCTCGAAGTAGGCGACCTCCGGCTGGTAGCCGGCCTCGGTGAGC
This sequence comes from Actinomadura sp. NPDC048394, assembly GCF_040651755.1. Taxonomy (NCBI): domain Bacteria; kingdom Bacillati; phylum Actinomycetota; class Actinomycetes; order Streptosporangiales; family Thermomonosporaceae; genus Actinomadura; species Actinomadura sp. NPDC048394. The sequence continues at coordinate 18,026 of NZ_JBEZJL010000072.1, forward strand.
ACCTCGAACCCGGCCTTGACCAGCTCGGACGCGCCGCCGCACAGCACGGCCTGCTCGCCGAACAGGTCGGTCTCGGTCTCCTCGGTGAACGTCGTCTTGATGCCGCCCGCGCGCAGGCCGCCGATGCCCTTGGCGTACGACAGCGCCAGCGGCCACGCGTTGCCGGTGGCGTCCTTCTCCACCGCCACGATCACCGGAACGCCGCGGCCCGCGACGAACTGGCGGCGGACGAGGTGGCCCGGGCCCTTCGGCGCGACCATCGCCACGTCCACGCCCTCCGGCGGCTGGACGAGCCCGTACCGGATGCTGAAGCCGTGCCCGAAGAACAGCGCGTCGCCCTCGACGAGGGCCGGCTTGATGTCCTTCTCGAAGATCTCGCGGTGGTGGTGGTCGGGGGCGAGCAGCATGACGAGGTCGGCCTCCTCGGCCGCCTCCGCCGGGGTGACCACGCGCAGGCCCTCGGCCTCCGCCTTCTCCCGGCTGGCCGACCCCTCGCGGAGCCCGACCCGCACGTCGACGCCGGAGTCGCGCAGCGACAGCGCGTGCGCGTGCCCCTGGCTGCCGTACCCGATGATCGCGACGTGCCGGCCCTGGATCACGCTCAGGTCGGCGGCGTCGTCGTAGAACATCTCAGCCACAGTGCTGTTACCTTTCTTCGATGTGGTTTTACGTCTCGGGCCGGGCCGCGCGCCCGGTCGGGCGCCGGTTCAGGCGCTGCGCTCGATCGCGCGCAGCGACCGGTCGGTGATGGACCGGGCGCCGCGTCCGATGGCCACCATGCCGGACTGGACCAGCTCCTTGATCCCGAACGGCTCGAGCACCTTGATGAACGCGTCCAGCTTGTCGCGGTTGCCGGTGGCCTCGATCGTGACCGCGTCGGGCGCGACGTCCACCACCTTGGCACGGAACAGCGTGACGGTCTCGAGGACCTGCGAGCGCGTCTCCGCGTCCGCGCGGACCTTGACCAGCACCAGCTCGCGCTGGACCGACGCCGGCTGCTCCAGCTCGACGATCTTCAGCACGTTGATCAGCTTGTTCAGCTGCTTGGTGACCTGCTCCAGCGGCAGCTCGGCGACGTTCACCACGATCGTCATCCGGGAGATGTCCGGGTGCTCGGTGGTGCCGACCGCGAGGGACTCGATGTTGAAGCCGCGGCGGGAGAACAGCGCCGCGACCCGCGCGAGGATGCCCGGCTTGTTCTCCACCAGGACCGAGAGGGTGTGCGAGCTCATCGGGGTCAGTCTCCGTTCTCCCACTCGGGCGCCATGTCCCGCGCGATCTTGATGTCGTCGTTGCTGGTGCCGGCGGCGACCATCGGCCAGACCATCGCGTCCTTGTGGACGACGAAGTCGATGACGACCGGGGCGTCGTTGATCTCCATCGCCTTCGCGATGACCGCGTCCACGTCCTCCGCCTTCTCGCAGCGCAGGCCCACGCACCCGTAGGCCTCGGCGAGCTTGACGAAGTCGGGGATCCGCTTGGCCGTGTGCTCGGCCTGGGGCTGCAGCACGGTGTTGGAGTAGCGGCCCTCGTAGAACAGCGTCTGCCACTGCCGGACCATGCCGAGGTTACCGTTGTTGATCACGGCGACCTTGACCGGGATGCCCTCGATCGCGCAGGTGGCGAGCTCCTGGTTGGTCATCTGGAAGCAGCCGTCGCCGTCGATCGCCCAGACCGTGGCGTCCGGGTCGCCGACCTTGGCGCCCATCGCCGCCGGGACCGAGTACCCCATCGTCCCGGCGCCGCCGGAGTTCAGGAACGCGCCCGGCCGCTCGTACTTGATGAACTGCGCCGCCCACATCTGGTGCTGGCCGACGCCCGCGACGTAGTAGGCGTCCGGGCCCGCGATCTCCCCGATCCGCTCGATGACGTACTGCGGGGACAGCGATCCGTCCTCGGGGACGTCGTAGCCGAGCGGGTAGGTGTCGCGCCAGGCGTTGAGCTGCCGCCACCAGTCCTCGTAGTCGCCCTTGCGGCCCGCCTCGTGCTCGTTCTGCACCGCGACGATCAGGTCCGCGATGACCTCCCGGGCGTCGCCGACGATCGGGACGTCCGCGTGCCGGTTCTTGGAGATCTCCGCCGGGTCGATGTCGGCGTGCACGACCTTGGCGTGCGGCGCGAACCCGTCGAGCTTGCCGGTGACCCGGTCGTCGAACCGGGCGCCGAGCGCGATCAGCAGGTCCGAGCGCTGCAGCGCGCCGACCGCGCCGACCGCGCCGTGCATGCCCGGCATGCCCATGTGCAGCGGGTGGCTGTCGGGCAGCGCGCCCTTGGCCATCAGCGTGGTGACGACGGGGGCGCCGGTCAGCTCGGCGAGCACCTTCAGCTCGGCGGCCGCGCCGGCCTTCAGCACGCCGCCGCCGACGTACAGCACCGGGCGCTCCGCCTCGACGATCAGCCGTGCCGCCTCGCGGACCTGCTTGGAGTGCGGCCGGGTGACGGGGCGGTACCCGGGGAGCTGGAGCTGGACGGGCCACTGGAACTCGACCGTGGCCTGCATCGCGTCCTTGGCGATGTCGACCAGGACGGGGCCGGGCCGGCCGGTGCCGGCGATGTGGAACGCCTCGGCGATGGTGCGGGCGATGTCCTCGGCCCGGGTGACCAGGAAGTTGTGCTTGGTGATCGGCATCGTGATGCCGGCGATGTCGGCCTCCTGGAAGCCGTCGGTCCCGATGAGGGACGTCGCGACCTGGCCGGTGATGGCGACCATCGGCACCGAGTCCATGTAGGCGTCGGAGATCGCGGTGACCAGGTTCGTCGCGCCCGGCCCGGAGGTGGCCATGCACACCCCGACCTTGCCGGTGACCATCGCGTAGCCCTGCGCGGCGTGGCCGGCGCCCTGCTCGTGGCGGACGAGGATGTGGCGCAGCTTGTTCGAGTCGAACAGCGGGTCGTAGGCCGGGAGGATCGCGCCCCCCGGGATGCCGAACACGGTGTCGACGCCGACGTTCTCCAGGGCGCGGACCAGCGCCTGGGCTCCCGTCATCTGTTCGGTCGTCATGATCCTGTTTCCTTGGGAGAGAAGTCTGGGGCTCGCCGGGCAACAAAAAACCCCCGCCGCCGGGAAGCGGTCGAGGGGAGGCGCGCAGGTCGGTGAGCTTGGTCAGCCTGCGCGCCGACCAAGTACTACGAGGATGATGGTGGTGTTCTGCACGGAGCCACTTTCGCCGAGATCCGGCCGCCGGTCAAATCCGTGGACAAGAAATCTCACCATATGAGACGGATTCCCGGCGGAACCGGTCCGGTCAGCCCGGCAGCGGAAGCGGCAGATCGCCTGGTAGATCCTGTGCCGCGAGGTTCGTCCGGACCAGCGACTCCACCCGCCCGGCCGCCATCGGACGCGCCACGAGGAAGCCCTGGCCGCGCGGGCAGTCCATCGCGCGCAGCAGCTCCAGCTGCTCCGGCCGCTCGATGCCCTCCGCCACCACGGTCAGCCCCAGGTCGCGGCCCAGCCGGACGATCGTCCGGGTCAGCAGCGACAGCGTCTCGTCCGAGCCGAGCCCCGCCACGAACGACGGGTCGATCTTGATGATGTCCACCGGGAGCTGGCCGAGGTAGGCCAGCGACGCGTACCCGGTGCCGAAGTCGTCGATCGCCAGCCGGACGCCGAGGTCGCGCAGCTCCGACAGCCGCGCCACGTTCTGCCCGCCGTCCTCGACGAGCACCTCCTCGCGGACCTCCAGCGTCAGCGCCTGCGGCGGCAGCCCCGTCTCCTCCAGCGCCGCCGCCACCGACTCCACGAACCGCGGCGCGGCGATCTGCCGGGCGGTGAAGTTCACCGACAGGCCGACGTCCCAGGAGTCGCGGCGCCACCGCGCCACCTCCCGGCACGCCTCCCGCAGCACCCAGTCGCCGAGCGGGATCATCAGCCCGGACTCCTCCGCCGGCCCGATGAACTCCTCCGGCGGCACCGACTCGCTCCCCCGCCACCAGCGCAGCAGCGCCTCCACCCCGGTCACCCGGGACGTCGCGAGGTCCACCACCGGCTGGAACTCCACCGCGAACTGCTCCTCGGCGAGCGCCCGCTGCAGGTCGCTGCCGAGCTCCAGCCGCCGCACCACGTCGGCGTGCATGTGCGGCGCGAACACCTCGACGCGCCCGCCGCCCAGCTCCTTCGCCCGCGCCATCGCCAGGTCGCCGTTGCGGATCAGGTCCGCGGCGGTCCGGCGCAGCCGCCGGCCCGCGTCGCCGCCCCGGTCCGTCGCCGGGCCCGCCGGCGCCTCCTCGTCCCCGGCGAACGCGATCCCGACGCTCGCCGTCAGCACGATCTGCTTGCTGCCCACCTGGTACGGGTCGACCGACAGCACCCGCAGCAGCCGCCCGGCCAGCTCCACCGCCGCGCGGGTCTCCCGGTCGTCGGACGGGAGCTGCACCAGCACCGCGAACTCGTCGCCGCCCCACCGCGCCACCGTGTCGTCGGCCTGCACGTTGGCGCGCAGCCGCCGCGCCGCCTGCGCCAGCACCTGGTCGCCGGCCGCGTGCCCCGCCGAGTCGTTGACGTCGGTGAACCCGTCCATGTCGACGAACACCACCGCGACCCGGCCGCCCGGACGCTGCTGCGCCAGCACCTCCCGGGTCCGCTCCTCGAAGTACGACCGGTTCGGCAGGCCCGTCAGCCCGTCGTGGAAGGTCAGGTGCGCGACCTGCCGCTGCAGCGCCGCCTGTTCGCTCAGGTCGCGGGTGGTGACCAGCAGCCGCCCCGGCGCCTCGCCCGTCCCCGCGTACCGGGAGATCGTCGACTCGGTCGGCAGCCAGGTGCCGTCCGCCGCGCGCACACGGCACGACACCCGCAGCGAACCGGTCGCGCCCGGACGGTCCCCGCCGGCGGCGTCCTCCTCGTCCAGGAACTCGGTGAACGCCTCCTGGACGCGCGGCAGGTCCTCCGGATGGATGATCTCGTGCAGCGGCCGCCCGAGCAGCTCCTCCGGCGTGTAGTGGTAGGTGCGCAGCGCGCCCGCGCTCGCGTACTGCACGGTCGCGTCGAGGTCGCAGATCAGCACCGCGTCGTTGCTGCTCTCCGACAGCGCCCGGAAGTGCTCCTCGCTCGCCTCCACCGCGCGGCGCAGCCGGTCGTTCTCCCGCAGCAGCCCCGCCAGCCGCGCCAGCAGCACCAGCGCCGCCGACCCCGCCACGATCGACACCACCGGCTCCAGCCCGTTGCGGCCGGTCAGCGAGTGCCCCGCGACGAACAGCGAGGCGGCCGCGGCGACCGCCGCCGGCGCCAGCCCCGGGCCGATCATCCGGCCGCGCTCGTCGGGCTCCGGCGCGCCGCCCGCCGGCCGCGCGTCCGCCGGGACGTCGTCGGACGGCCCGTCCGGCTCCGCCGCCGGCGCCGGACCGGTCCACGGCACGAGCAGGAGCAGCAGCAGCCCGGCGAGCCGCAGGATGTCGGACGGGTCGTCGGACGGGCCGCCGCCGTCCAGCCGGACGAACGTCGTCACCACGTCGGCGGTCGCGAACGCCATCAGCGCCCCGAACCCCATCCACGCCAGCCGCCGGCGCCCGCGCGCCGCGCCCAGCGCGAACGGCAGCGCCCCGCACACCAGCACCACGTCGATCAGCGGGTACAGCAGCTCCAGCAGGAACTCCGACGCCGACTCCCCCGACTGGTGGTACAGCGCGCTGAACAGCGCGACCCAGCCGAGCACGAACATCGCGCACGCGCACACGTAGGTGTCGGCCAGGTAGCGCAGCCACATCCCCACGTCGCGCGACAGCCGCACCGGCACGATCAGGCCGGTGACCAGCGCCACCGCCGCCAGCAGGTAGAACAGGTCCGGGACCGACAGGGACAGGGCGCTGCGCGAGACGTGCCCGTCCAGCGCGCTGCCGACCGCGCCCGCGAACCAGCCCGCGGCCGCCACGCCGTACCAGCGCCACGACGCCCGCCAGATCCCGCCGGACGACACCCGCCGGAAGATCCCGACGTCGCCGGCGTCCGCGGCGGCGCCCTTCGGCCGTCCCGCCGACATCAGCAGCGAGACCGCGGCGGCGCCCGCGGCGACCGCCTCCGTCCAGGCGATGAAGGCCGTGCCGCCCCAGCCGAGCAGCGACCCGGCGGCGTACAGCACGCCGACGATCGCGGCCATGGCGACCGGCACCGCCCGCGGCGGCATCCGCCTGGCGTTCTCGCCGCTCATCGCGCCGTGTCCCTTCCTGCCCCGCGGGGAGCTGTCCGTCCCTCGCGGTCGCGGCGGTGCGCCAGAGGGGACTTGGGTCCGGAGACCTCATCCGGTCGCAGAGTTAACGGCCGGAGGGTCGTGGATCGTGCCCCGCGCAGGGTCGGCGCGGGTCGGCGGCGCATCGGGATGCGCCGGCCGGAGATCAGCGACGTTGCTGCACTGCGGGATCACCGTGATGCTCAGAGTACGTTCCGTAGGTCACGGACCGATTGAGGCTGGGCGTCCTCATGGCGACGAACCGCCTCGTCGGCGATCCGTTTGGGACGGCCGAAACGCGATCGTCACCGAATCGGCGCCTTGCCCGGCATCACGCTGAGTGACCGCGTTCGGGGCCTGGAGCGGCCCGTGCGCCCGATGTCCGGCGCCGTCCGCCGTGGGCGCGGAGAGGGACGGTGTGATGCTCGCGACATCGGAGTGCCATGCTGGGGGGCGGGAGGCGTTCTCATGCGCAAGCACCTGATCGTCCTTACCGCGCTGGTCCTCGCGGGCTGCTCGTCGTCCCCGGCGAAGGACACGGGGGGTGCGCGGACCCCGCCGCCGCTGCCGTCCGGCGGCACCGCCGCGCCCGGCGCGCCCCGGGTTCTGGTCACGGGCCTGAAGATCCCCTGGGCCATCTCGTTCCTACCCGGCGGTGACGCGATTGTGACCGAACGTGACTCGGCGCGGCTGCTGCGGGTGACGCCGTCCGGTGCGGTGACGGTGATCGGGACCGTTCCGGGCGTCGACGCGGCGGGCGAGGGCGGGCTGCTCGGCGTCGCCGTCTCCCCCGGCTACGCCCAGGACCACCAGATCTTCCTGTACCACACGTCCTCGGCCGACAACCGCGTCGTGCGCGCCACCTACGACGGGCGGCTCGGCACGCCGCGCCCGATCGTCACCGGCATCCCCAAGGGCGAGATCCACAACGGCGGGCGCCTCGCGTTCGGCCCCGACCGCATGCTGTACATCACCACCGGCGAGACCGGCGAGGGCGGGAAGGCGCAGGACAGGAACTCCCTCGCCGGGAAGATCCTGCGCGTCACGCCCGACGGGAGGCCCGCACCCGGCAACCCGTTCGGCACCCGCGTCTGGACGTACGGCCACCGCAACGTCCAAGGCCTCGCCTGGGACCCGAAGGGCCGCCTCTACGCCACCGAGTTCGGCCAGGACCGCTTCGACGAGATCAACCTCATCCAGAAGGGCCGCGACTACGGCTGGCCCGCCGTCGAGGGCTTCGGGAACCGCAAGGGCTTCACCAACCCGTTGCTGACCTGGAAGACGTCCGAGGCGTCCCCGTCAGGGCTCGCCTACGCGAATGGCTCGCTGTGGGCCGCCGCGCTGCGCGGCGAGCGGCTCTGGCAGATCCCGCTGTCCGCCTCCGGCACGCCCGGCCGCCCCGTCGCCCGGTTCACCGGCGCCTACGGCCGGCTGCGCGCCGCCGTCCGCGCCCCGGACGGCTCGCTCTGGCTCACCACCAGCAACCGCGACGGCCGCGGCACGCCCGCCAGGACCGACGACCGCATCCTCACCGTCCCGCCGAAGTGAGCCGCCTCAGTACTCCAGCTCAGCCCAGTCGATCGTCATGGGGACCGGGTTGCTGATCTCCGGCGGCCCGCCCGCCTCGTCCTTCATCAGCGTGTCCAGGTGCTTGTACAGCATGGTGCTCCGGTCGAGCCGGTAACGCTCGATCGTCGAGACGCCCGAAAAGTCGAGCCGCACCACCCAGTAGTGGGGAATGCCGGCCTTCGCGTACTCGCCGAGCTTGTCCGTGGCATCCCGGGTCTCGGAGCCGGCGGACACGACCTCAACGACGAGAAGCGCGTGCTCCGCCCGCAGACGCTCCTTGTTCTCACGATCCAGGCAACGGTAGAGAATGACATCGGGACGCCGGTTGCACAGCGGAACATCGCTGATCCGTAGATCGACGTCGAGATTGACCTCGAGGCAGTCGTGCCCGCGCCGCATCGCTTCGCGAGCATGGCGCTCGAGCAGGTTGGCCAGCCGCCGACCTGCCGTCTGGTGCTCACGCGTCGGCGACTCGCAGAAGACGACGTAGCCGTCCACCACCTCGATCATCTTCGAGATGTCCTCGGGAAGTGCCTCGTACTCCTCCGCCGTCATCTGCTCGGGCTGGCGAGTGATGCTCAGCAGCCAGTAGTCGTCCGGCAGTGCCGTCATAGGACATCTCCTGAGATCGCGCCTGGGCTCGACGTGCCCAGCCTACGGCCCGGAAGTGACAGCGGGAGCAGCGTTCCGCGGTCGCGTCACTACTTTTCGTAGCACCGCTGGAAATGCCAGATGAGCATGGTGGGGACGGCGGCGTTCGCGGCGGCGGCCGCTTCGGGGATCATGGCGGCCAGGGACCAGGGCCACGTGTCCCATGGGCCCGGCCCCGTCGCCTTGGGCGGGGCGTCCTGGGCGGGCGGGACGGGCTCCTCGCAGCGGCGCGGCAGGAATCCGTGCGGCAGCGCGGCGCGCAGGTAGTCGCCCACGGAGTGGCGGTGCGAGACGATCCGCCCCGGCCTGCCCGCGGCGTCGCGCACCGACGGCACGGAGCCGCGCAGCACCCGCTCCGGATGGACGTCGGAGATCACCAGGTGCCCGCCTGGCCGCAGCACCCGGGCGAACTCCGCGAGGACCGGCCCGAGGGCCGGAACGTGCGTCAACGCCAGCGCGCAGAGGACGAGGTCCATGGACCCATCGGCCACCGGCAGGCGGGACAGGTCGCCCGTCCGGAACTCCGCGTCCGGCACCCGGGACCTCGCCCGGTCGATCATGTCGGGCGAGCCGTCGACGCCGACCACCCGGTGGCCGCGCTCGGCGAGGACCGCCGAGAAACGTCCCGTCCCGCACGCGGCGTCCAGTGCGTCGCCCGTGGGGAGCGTGTCGAGGATCTCCGCGACGATCGGTTCGTCGATGGCGAACGCGCCGTTCGGCTCGTCGTCGTAGGTGCGTGCCCAGGCGCGGTAACCCGGCACCGGGTCGACGCGCTCCGTGTGGACGGCGGCAGCGGCCAGCGACGGGTCGTCCAGCAGCGCGCGCACCTCGGCGATCCGGGCGTCGACGAACTCCCGGTCGTGCTCCCCGGCGAAGGCGCGCAGCAGCGCGACGCCTTCGAGGCCGAGCAGGTACGCCAGCGGATGCTCGTAGATCACCCGCGCGAAGCTAACAAGCCTGCGCCCCGGCGGCGACCGGATTTCCGCCGCCCCGCGAGCGTGCCCGCGAGGCGGCGGGAACCGTCAGGACGCGCCGAGCTTCTCGAGGATCAGCTCGCGGGCGCGGCCCGCGTCGGCCTGGCCGCGGGTGGCCTTCATCACCGCGCCGACGAGGGCGCCGGCGGCGGCGACCTTGCCGGACCGGACCTTGTCGGCCACGGCGGCGTTGTCCGCGATCACCTGGTCGATGATCGAGGCGAGCTCGCCCTCGTCGCTGACGACCTTCAGGCCGCGCGCCGCGACGACCTCGTCCGGACCGCCCTCACCGGCGAGGACGCCCTCGAACACCTGCCGGGCCAGCTTGTCGTTCAGCTCCCCGGCGGACACCATCGCCTGGATCCGCGCGACCTGCTCCGGCGTGATCGGCAGCTCGGCCAGCTCCACGCCCTGCTCGGTCGCGCGCCGCGACAGCTCGTTCATCCACCACTTGCGGGCCGCGCCGGCGTCCGCGCCCGCCGCGATCGTCGCCTCGATCAGGTCGACGGCGCCCGCGTTGACGACGTCCCGCAGCTCCAGGTCCGACAGGCCCCACTCCTGCTGGACGCGGCGGCGCCGCGCGGCGGGCAGCTCCGGCAGCGACGCCCGCAGCTCCTCCACCCACTCCCGGGACGGCGCCATCGGCACCAGGTCGGGCTCGGGGAAGTAGCGGTAGTCCTGCGCCTCCTCCTTGCTGCGCCCGCTCGTGCTGCGGCCGGTGTCCTCGTGGAAGTGCCGGGTCTCCTGGATCACCCGCCCGCCCGCGTCCAGCACGCCGCCCTGCCGCTCGATCTCCGACCGGACGGCGCGCTCCACCGAGCGCAGCGAGTTGACGTTCTTGGTCTCGGTGCGGGTGCCCCACTCCGACGCGCCGCGCGGCATCAGCGACACGTTCACGTCGCAGCGCATGGAGCCCTCCTCCATGCGGACGTCCGAAACCCCGAGCGAGCGGACCAGCTCGCGCAGCTCCGTCGCGTACGCGCGGGCCACCAGCGGAGCCTTGTCGCCCGTCGCGGCGATCGGCTTCGTGACGATCTCCACCAGCGGGATGCCGGCCCGGTTGTAGTCCACCAGCGAGTGGTCGGCGCCGTGGATGCGGCCGGTGCTGCCGCCGACGTGCAGCGACTTGCCGGTGTCCTCCTCCATGTGGACGCGCTCGATCTCGATCCGGTACGTCTCGCCGTCCACCTCGACGTCCAGGTGCCCGTCGACGCACAGCGGCTCGTCGTACTGCGAGATCTGGAAGTCCTTCGGCATGTCCGGATAGAAGTAGTTCTTCCGGGCGAACCGGCACCACTCCACGATCGTGCAGTTCAGCGCCAGGCCGATCTTGATGATGCCCTCGATCGCGGCGTGGTTGGTCACCGGCAGCGACCCGGGCAGCCCCAGGCAGACCGGGCAGACCTGGGTGTTCGGGTCCGCGCCGAACGTCGTCGGGCAGCCGCAGAACATCTTCGACGCGGTGCCGAGCTCGATGTGCGTCTCCAGGCCGAGGACGGGCTCGTACTTCGCGAGCGCCTCGTCGTACGGCATGAGTGTCGGGGTGCTCACTTCGCCTCCGCCAGTTCGGGGGCCTTGGCCAGCAGCGGGCCGCCCCAGCGCTCTTCCAGGGCCCGCTCGACGGCGGCGCCCACCCGGTAGACGCGGTCGTCGCCGAGGACGGGCGCCATGACCTGCAGGCCGACCGGCAGGCCGTCCGCGAGGCCGCACGGCACCGAGATCGCGGCGTTGCCGGTGAGGTTCGCCGGGATCGTGCACAGGTCGGCCAGGTACATCGCCATCGGGTCGTCCGCGCGCTCCCCGATCGGGAACGCGGTGGTCGGCGTGGTCGGCGAGACCAGCACGTCCACCTGCTCGAACGCCGCGTCGAAGTCCCGCTTGACCAGCGTGCGGACCTGCTGCGCCTTGCCGTAGTAGGCGTCGTAGTAGCCCGACGACAGCGCGTACGTGCCGAGCATGATCCGCCGCTTCACCTCGGGCCCGAAGCCCTCCGCGCGGGTCAGCGCCATGACCTCCTCGGCGCTGCGGGTGCCGTCGTCGCCGACGCGCAGCCCGTACCGCATCGCGTCGAACCGCGCCAGGTTCGACGACGCCTCCGACGGCGCGATCAGGTAGTAGGCGGGCAGCGCGTACGCGAAGTGCGGGCACGACACCTCGACGACCTTCGCGCCGAGCGACTCCAGCAGCTCCACGGCCTCGGCGAACCGCGCCGACACGCCCGGCTCGTAGCCGTCGCCGGCGAACTCCTTGACGACGCCGACCCGCAGGCCGTCCACGTCGCCGCTGCGCGCCGCCTCCACCACGCCCGGGACGGGCCGGTCGATCGAGGTCGAGTCCATGACGTCGTGGCCGCTGAACGCCTCGTGCAGCAGCGCCGCGTCGAGCACGTTGCGGGCGAACGGGCCCGGAGTGTCCAGCGACGACGCGAACGCGATGATCCCGTACCGGGACGAGCCGCCGTAGGTCGGCTTCGTCCCGACGATGCCGGTGACCGCCGCGGGCTGCCGGATCGACCCGCCGGTGTCGGTGCCGGTGGACAGCGGCGCCTCGTACGCCGCGACCGCCGCCGACGACCCGCCCGACGACCCGCCGGGGATGCGCGCCAGGTCCCACGGGTTGCGCGTCGTCTTGAACGCGCTGTTCTCCGTGGACGAGCCCATCGCGAACTCGTCCATGTTCGTCTTGCCGAGGATCACCAGGCCGGCCTCGCGCAGCCGCCTGGTCACCGTCGCGTCGTACGGCGGCCGCCAGCCCTCGAGGATCTTCGACCCCGCCGTGGTCGGCATGTCGGTGGTGGTGAACACGTCCTTGTGGGCGATGGGGACGCCGGCCAGCGGGCCGAGGTCCTCCCCCGCCGCGCGCCGCTCGTCCACCTTCCGCGCCTGCGCCAGCGTGGTCTCCGCGTCGACGTGCAGGAACGCGTCGACCTGCCCGTCCACGGCGGCGATCCGGTCCAGGTGCGCCTGCGCGACCTCGACCGCGGACACCTCCCCGGCGGCCAGCAGCTCGCCGAGCTCCGAGGCCTTCCTGCGGAACAGCTCGCCCATCACGCCTCCTCGTCCAGGATCCTCGGCACGCGGAAGCGCTGCTGCTCGCTGGCCGGGGCGCCGGCGAGGGCCTGCTCCGGCGTGAGGCACGGCCGGACCTCGTCCGGCCGGTACACGTTGGTCAGCGGCAGCGCGTGCGAGGTGGGCGGGATGTCCTCCGCGGCGACCTCCTGCACCCGCGCGACCGCGGAAATGATCTGGTCGAGCTGGGCGGCGAGATGGTCGAGCTCATCGTCGCCGAGCGCCAGCCGGGACAGCCGGGCGAGGTGCGAGACCTCGTCACGGGTGATGGCGGACATGATGAGAAACCGTTCCTGCGATCGATTGGGATACCCGCCATCCTATTGGCCGAGCCCCCGCCGCCCGAACGCTTTACCCCGCGCGCGGGCGGCGCGCCGTTTCAGATCGTGCTGCGGGGAACGCTGTTGACGTCCACCCCGGGACGACGAGAGGAGCCCGCCGTGACCATCGGCGGCAGCATCGCACTGATCATCATCGGCGCGATCCTGGCCTATGCGGTCAACTACCAGTTCAGCGGCATCGACATCCGGCTGGTCGGGGTGATCCTGATGATCGGCGGCCTGATCGGGCTGGTCGTCGGGATCGTCCGGATCGCCTCCGCGCGCCGGACCGTCGAGCGCCGTCCGCCGCCCGCGATCCGCGAAGAGCGCTACTACGAGGACCCCGACTACGAGACCCGCCGCCGGTACTGAGCCCCGGCACTGAGGTCTACGCGGCGGGTTCGGGGGCCCGCTGGACGTTGCGGCGGAGCCAGTCGGTGGCGGTGTCGGCGTCCATCGGGCGGCCGAAGTGCCAGCCCTGCGCGGCGTCGCAGCCCATCTCGCGGAGCATCCGCGCGGTCTGCGGGTCCTCGACGCCCTCGGCGACCGAGCGCAGGCCGAGGGTGCGGACGAGGTCGACGATCGAGCGGACGATCACCGCGTCGTCGGTGGACTCCGCGAGCCGCCCGACGAACGAGGAGTCGATCTTGATCTCCTCGACCGGGAGGCGCTTCAGCCGGACGAGCGAGGAGTAGCCGGTGCCGAAGTCGTCCAGGCTGAGCGGGATGCCGAGCTCGGCGAGCTTCGCGACGGTGTCGGAGGCGTAGGCCGGCTCGTTCATCAGGATCCGCTCGGTGATCTCCAGCTGCAGCGCGGCCGCGGGCAGGCCGCGGGCGAGCAGGCCCTCCTCGATGGTCTCGGTGAGGCCGGTGTCGAGGAGGTCGCGGCCGGAGGCGTTCACCGCCACCTGGACGGCGAGGTCCTCGCGCCACCACGCGGCGGTCTGCGCGAGGGCGGCCTCGACGACGTGGTGGGTGATCGAGCGCATCAGGTACGTCTGCTCGGCGATCGACAGGAACGCCTCCGGCTCGAGGAGGCCCTTGTCGGGGTGGCGCCAGCGCAGCAGCGCCTCCATGCCGACGAGCTGGCCGTCCCGCAGCGACACCTTCGGTTGGTAGAACAGCTCCAGCTCGGAGCGGTCGATGGCGCGGCGCAGGTCGCCGAGCATGGTGAGCCGCTCCGGGGAGTTGCGGTCGTTGGCGGGCGAGTAGACCTCGACGCCGGTACGGCCCTCCTTGGCGTTGTACATCGCGACGTCGGCGCGCTGCAGCAGCAGCTCGAAGTCGGGCGCGTGGTCGGGGAACAGCGCGATGCCGACGCTGGCCTCCAGGTCGAACGACATGCCGTCGAGCCGGACGGGTTCGCCGAGCGCGGCGCGCAGCCGGGCGGCGACCTCGCGGGCGGCGGCCTCGTCCCGGACGGACGGCAGCAGCACCGCGAACTCGTCGCCGCCGAGCCGGGCGACGAGGTCGCCGGGGCGGACGCTGTGGGTGAGCCGGTGCGCGACGAGCTGCAGCAGCCGGTCGCCGGTGGGGTGCCCGAGGGTGTCGTTGACCTCCTTGAACCGGTCGAGGTCGAGGAGGAACAGCCCGGCGCGCTGGTCGCGCTCCTCGGGCGAGGCGCCGCGCCGCGCCGGCCTGATCGCGACCGGCCCGCGTTTCGCCGCGCGCCCGGCCGCGCTGCGCTTCTCGGCGCCGCGGGCCTCGGCGAGGGCCTCCTCGGTCCGGACGATCAGCAGCTTGCGGTTCGGCAGGCCGGTGAGGCCGTCGTGCAGCGCCTGGTGCTCGCGCCGGACGGCGACGGAGGCGTTCAGGTAGACGGCGATGAACGGCAGCAGGATCAGCGGGACGAACAGCGCGGACCGGTCCATCGCGATGACCATCAGCGGGGCGAGGCCGAGCAGCGCCAGGTGCACCAGGACCTGGTAGCCGAGGTCGAAGCGCAGCGCCTTGACCAGCGAGACCCGCTCGTGCAGCGCGACGGCCGAGCCGACGAGGGTGTCGTTGCAGAGGAAGTAGACGGTGCCGGCGAGCGCGATGGCGGGCAGGTCGGCGCCGTCGGGGACCCAGGTGCTGGACGGGGTGGCGAGGTCGCCGGCGAGGGCGAGGACGAGCTGGGCGGCGCCGAGGCTGAGGGTGTACTGGGCGGCGTTGAACGCGATCCGGTGCGGGGTGCGGCCGCGGAAGACGCCGCAGGTGACGACGGCGATCGCCTGGAGCGCGGCGGCGACGGGCAGCCCGGCGTACAGCAGCGCGGCGAACGCGAACGTGGTGGAGGTGGTGGCGCCGTTGGTCTCGGTGGACCCCGGGGTGATGATCGGGCGCAGCTCGCCGAAGACGATGAAGCAGCCGAGGATCCAGAACACCGGGTTGCCGGCGAGCGCGTCGAGGTCGGCGCCGGTCAGCCCGGCGAACGCGGCGGCGCACGCGGCGACGCCGAGCAGGATGACGACGACGAAGTAGATCCACAACGGGGAGCCGCGGCGCGGGGCCGTGTTCCGCGTGTTGTTCGGGTCCTTCATCACATCCTCGGGGGGTTCGGGGGGCCGTCCCCCGGCACCGGGCGCGCCGGACTCCGGGGGACTCCCCCCGGGTGGTGCGTCCGGAGATTCAGGTGGGTCGTGATGTCAGGGAGAGTACGGCCTTTGCTCAACTTCGCGAAACCGATTGCGTACGTTCCGTTATGCCCCTTCCGTACCGGGCCCTCACCTGACGGTAGCTGAAGTGTACCCCTGAGTAACGCGACACTGGTGAGGGGCCGCTTAACCACGGCGGGTCATGCGTCCGCGCGCATAGTTACATTTTTGGCCGCATCTGGCCCATCGGCGAGGAGGACCCGGAAGCCCTCCTCCTCTAGGACCGGTACGCCGAGTTTGACGGCTTTGTCGTACTTCGACCCGGGGCTGTCGCCCACCACCACGAAGCCCGTTTTCTTCGACACCGACCCGGACACCTTCCCGCCGAGCCGCTGCACCGCCTCCGTCGCCGAGTCCCGGCTGAACCCCTCCAGCGACCCGGTGATCACCACCGTGACGCCCTCCAGCGGCCGCGGCCCCGCCGCGCCCTCGTCCTCCATCCGGACGCCCGCCGCCCGCCACTTGTCCACGATCTCGCGGTGCCAGTCGACCTCGAACCAGCGCCTGATCGACGCCGCGATCGTCGGGCCGACGCCGTCCACCGCCGCCAGCTCCTCCTCCGTCGCGTTCGCGATCGCGTCCATCGACCCCATCTCGCGGGCCAGGTCGCGCGCGGCGGACGGCCCGACGTGCCGGATCGACAGCGCCACCAGCACCCGCCACAGCGGCTGCCGCTTGGCCTTCTCCAGCTCCTGGAAGAGGATCTCGACCGTCTTCTTCGGCTCGCCCTCCTTGTTGGCGAAGAACGACACGATCTTGGGCTCGCCGGTCTTCGGGTCGGTCTTCGTCGTCCCGGTCCGCTGGTCGAGGACGTGGCTGCGGATCGGCAGCAGCTGGTCGACCGTCAGGTGGAACAGGTCGCCCTCGTTCCGCACCGGCGGGTCGCTCGGCTCCAGCGGCTGCGTCAGCGCCGTCGCCGCCACGTACCCGAGCGCCTCGATGTCCAGGGCGTTCCGGCTGGCCACGAAGAACAGCCGCTCCCGCAGCTGCCCCGGGCAGTACTGCGCGTTCGGGCAGCGGATGTCGGCGTCGCCCTCCTTCTCGTACGCCAGCTCCGTCCCGCACTCGGGGCACTCGGTGGGCATCTCGAACTCGCGCTCCGAGCCGTCCCGCAGCGCCGTCACCGGCGCGACGATCTCCGGGATCACGTCGCCCGCCTTGCGCAGCACGACCGTGTCGCCGATCAGCACGCCCTTGCGCTTGACCTCGCCCGCGTTGTGCAGCGTCGCCCGCTCGACCGTCGACCCCGCGACCTTGATCGGCTCCATCACGCCGTACGGGGTGACGCGCCCCGTCCGGCCGACGCCGACCTTGATGTCGAGGAGCCTGGTGTTGACCTCCTCCGGCGGGTACTTCCACGCGATCGCCCAGCGCGGCGCGCGGCTCGTCGACCCGAGCCGCCGCTGCAGCGAGAACTGGTCGACCTTCACCACCACGCCGTCGATCTCGTACGCCGGGTCGTGCCGGTTCTCGCCGTAGAAGTCGATGTACTCGCGGACCGCGTCCAGCCCGCCGACGACCTTGTACCGGTCGCTGACCGGCAGCCCCCAGCCGCGCATCAGCTCGTACGCCCCGGACTGGCTCTCCGGCCGCGTGCCGCCCTCCCACGCGCCGAACCCGTGGACGAGCATGCTCAGCGGGCGGTGCGCCGTGACGCGCGGGTCCTTCTGCCGCAGCGACCCCGCCGCCGCGTTGCGCGGGTTGGCGAACGGGTCCTTGCCCGCCTCCACCTGCACCGCGTTGACCTGCTCGAACCCCTCCACCGGCAGGAAGACCTCGCCGCGCACCTCCAGCAGGTCGGGCCAGCCCTCGCCCTCGAGCCGGTCCGGCAGCGCGTCGATCGTGCGGACGTTGTTGGTGACGTCCTCACCCGTCCGCCCGTCGCCGCGGGTCACCCCGCGCACCAGGCGGCCCTTCTCGTACGTCACCGCGATCGCCAGGCCGTCGATCTTCAGCTCGCACAGGTAGCCGGCGACCTCGCCGACCTCCTTGACCACCCGCTCGTCCCACGCCAGCAGCTCGTCCGCGCTCATCGCGTTGTCGAGGCTCTGCATCCGCTCCAGATGCTCGACCGTCGCGAAGTCGGTGGTGATCGGCGCGCCGACCCGCTGCGTCGGCGAGCTCGGCGTGACCAGCTCCGGATGCTCCGCCTCCAGCGCCTGCAGCTCGCGCATCAGCCGGTCGTACTCGGCGTCGGTGACCGTCGGCTGGTCGAGCACGTAGTAGCGGTAGTTGGCCTCGTCGATCCGCTCGCTCAGCTCCAGATGCCGCTGAGCCGCTTCCGTCGGCACGCCCTCGCTGGTGGTCATGCGCCTATTCTCGCCGCTACCACCGACAATATGACCAGCGGCACGCGCCTTACTCTGCGCCTTCGTACAGCATCCGGGCCGTGTCGCGGCAGCGTTTGAGGGCGGCGCGGACGTAGCGGGGCGACGCGCCCGCCATCCCGCACGCCGGCGTGATCACGACCTGCTTCGCCAGCTGCGCGGCCGGGAAGCCGAGCCGCCGCCACAGCTCCTTCACCGGTGCGGCGGTCGCCTGGAGCGACGGCAGCGCGGCGTCCGTCCCGGGCACCGCGCCGAGGAACAGGCCGACGCCCGCGTCGATCGTCTCGCCCACCGCGTCGTCGTCGCGCCGCGGGACGAGGCCGAGGTCGACCGAGATCGCCTTGGCGCCCGCCCCGCGCAGCAGCCCGTACGGGACGTTCCGCGCGCAGCAGTGCACGACCGGGTACGCGTCCGCCGCCTCGATCACCTGCCGCAGCGCGTCCTCGGCGACGGGCGCCTCGACGGCCCGCAGCCGCGAGAACCCGCTGGCCGTCGGGACCGTCCCGGCGAGCGCGGCGGGCAGGCCCGGCTCGTCGAACTGCACGACGACCCGTGCCGCCGGCAGCCGCCGCCGGACGTCCGCGACGTGCGCCGCGACGCCCTCGGCCAGCGACGCGACCAGGTCGCGGACGGCGCCCGGGTCCTTCAGCGCGCGGTCGCCGTGCCGCAGCTCGATCGTCGACGCGAGCGTCCACGGCCCGCACACCTGGATCTTGAACGGGCCGTCGTGGCCGCCCGCGACCTCCTCCAGGACGTCCAGGTCCCGGGCGAGGTGGTCATGGGAGCGCAGCGTGTCGCGGCCCGGCCGGTCGGAGAACCGCCAGCCGGACGGTTCCACCCGCACCGGCAGGTCCACCAGCAGCCCCGCCGTCCGTCCGGTCAGGTCGGCGCCCGGACCGCGCGCGGGCAGCTCCGGCAGGTGCGGCAGCTCGGGCAGCTCCCCCAGCACGATCCGCAGGGCCTCGGCCGGGTCGTCCCCCGGGTACGACCCGACCCCGGTCGCCGTGCCCGCCCGCCACGGGAAGTCGCTCGTCACGGACGGAACCCTACCGGCGGGACGATCAGAGGAGTTCCGCGAGCCGGTCGAGGCGGCGCAGCGTGTCGTCCTCCGGCTCGGTCGGCAGGTTGAACAGGACCTCGTCGACGCCGGCGTCCTTGAGCGCCTCGATCGCCTCGGGCTTCGGCGGGACGGCGAACAGCGTCACCGGGACCCGCCGCCCGGCCCGTTCGCGCAGCTCGGCGATCTGCGCGGCGAGCGCGTCGGTGCCCCGCCCGAAGATCGGCATCCAGCCGTCGCCGAACTCGATCACGCGGTCGAACGTCGTCGGGCCGGACCCGCCGATCAGCACCGGCGGGTGCGGGTCCTGCACCGGCTTCGGGTAGGAGAACACCGGGTCGAAGTCGACGAACTCGCCGTGGAACTCCGCCTCGTCCTTTGTCCACAGCTCCTTCACCGCGAGGACGCGCTCGCGCAGCAGCCGCATCCGGGTCGTCGGGTCGGTGCCGTGGTTGCGCATCTCCTCCCGGTTCCAGCCCGCGCCGACGCCGAGCACGGCCCGCCCGCCGGAGACGAGGTCGAGCGAGGCGACCTCGTTGGCCAGCACGATCGGGTCCCGCTGGACGATCAGCGCGATGCCCGTCCCGACCCGCAGCCGCTCGGTCGCCGCCGCCGCGGCGGTCAGCGTCACGAACGGGTCGAGCGTCCGGTAGTAGTGCCGGGGCAGCTCGGCGCCGCCCGGCCACGGCGTCTCCCGCTTCACCGGGATGTGCGTGTGCTCGGCCACGAACAACGACCCGAACCCCCGCTCCTCCAGCGCCCGCCCCAGCGCGCCCGGCCCGATCCCGTCGTCCGTCACGAAGGTCGAAACCCCGAACTCCACAGCACCCTCCATACAGCTCGTCGGCTTGCG
The DNA here is from genome assembly GCF_040651755.1 of Actinomadura sp. NPDC048394. Taxonomy (NCBI): domain Bacteria; kingdom Bacillati; phylum Actinomycetota; class Actinomycetes; order Streptosporangiales; family Thermomonosporaceae; genus Actinomadura; species Actinomadura sp. NPDC048394. The sequence goes on from NZ_JBEZJL010000072.1 coordinate 37,638, forward strand.
GCGTGTTCGCCGCCATGAGCGCGCCATGGCGACGGCACGCCGCAAGTCAACGCATGATCAGGGGGTGCGCGTCAAGCGGGGACGCGGGCCGTCTCGGCGATCGTCGCCGAGGCGAGGACGCGGTCGCCGTCGTAGAGGACGGCGGCCTGGCCGGTCGCGACGCCGCGCGCCGGTGCGGCCAGGCGGATGCGCAGGCCGTCACCGTCGCGCTCGGCGGTGCAGGCGTGGACCTCGCCGTGCGCGCGCAGCTGGACGTGGCAGGTGAACGGCCCGGCGGGCGGCTCGCTCAGCCACACCGGCCGCTCGCCGACGATCTCGTGGACGTCCAGCTCCTCGCGCGGCCCCACCGTGACGGTGTTGGTGACCGGCGAGATGTCCAGGACGTAGCGGGGCTTGCCGTCCGGCGCGGGGACGCCCAGCCGCAGGCCCTTGCGCTGCCCGATCGTGTACGCGTAGGCGCCGTCGTGCTCGCCGACCCGCGTCCCGTCGGTGTCGACGATCGGGCCGGGCGCCGAGCCGAGCCGCTCGGCGAGGAACCCGCGGGTGTCGCCGTCCGCGATGAAGCAGATGTCGTGGCTGTCGGGCTTGTCGGCCACCTGCAGGCCGCGCCGCTCAGCCTCAAGCCGGATGTCGGCCTTGGTGGTGTCGCCGAGCGGGAACATCGCGTGGGCGAGCTGCTCGGGCGTGCACACCGCCAGCACGTACGACTGGTCCTTGCCCTCGTCGACGCCGCGGCGCAGGACGCCGCCGTCCAGCCGCGCGTAGTGGCCGGTGCAGACCGCGTCGAAGCCGAGCGCCATCGCCCGGTCCAGCAGCGCCGCGAACTTGATCTTCTCGTTGCAGCGCAGGCACGGGTTCGGGGTGCGGCCCGCCGCGTACTCGCTGACGAAGTCCTCCACGACGTCCTGGTGGAAGCGCTCGGCGAGGTCCCACACGTAGAACGGGATGCCGATCACGTCGGCGGCGCGGCGCGCGTCCCGGGAGTCCTCCAGGGTGCAGCAGCCGCGCGCGCCCGTCCGGTACGACTGGGGGTTGCTGGACAGGGCCATGTGGACGCCGGTGACGTCGTGCCCCGCCTCGGTGGCGCGGGCCGCGGCCACCGCGGAGTCGACGCCGCCCGACATGGCGGCGAGTACGCGCAGAGTCATAGTGCCTTCGAGCGTACGCGGCGTCCGAGGGTCGGTCGTTGCCGTTTCCGCGTACGATGAGGCGGGTTATGGGAATCTTCCGCCGCCCGCGCGAGTCCTCCGCCGCGACACCGCCCGCGATCAGCGATTTCTGGGAATGGTGGGCGCAGGCCCGCCCGACGATCGAGGCGTCGCTGGCGGCCTCGGGCGCCGGCTCCGAGGACGCCGGCGGGCCGGCGCCCGGCGAGGGCCTGTCGGCGGAGGCGATCGAGGAGCTGTCCCGGCGCGTCCACCGGATCCACCCCGACCTGCAGTGGGAGATCGGCGGCGCGGACGACCGGACGCCGTCGCTGACGATCACCGGCGGCGGCGACCCGGAGCTGCGCGGGCTGGCCGAGCGCTGGTTCCGCGCCGCCCCGTCCGGCGCGGCGGCCGGCGGCTGGACGTTCCACCCGGCCCGGCGGCCCGACCTGGAGATGCTGTCGCAGGACCTGGTCCTCGGCGACCACGAGTTCGACCTGGAGTACGTGCGGCTCGGCATGCGCGCCGACGCCGACCGGGCCCGGGTGCACATCACCGCCTACCACCCCGACTTCCTGTTCGTGTCCGAGGAGCAGCAGGTGGCGGTGGCCCTGCACGTGCTGGACTGGGCGCTCGGCGAGGACGACGTGGCCCGCTGGATCGGCGAGGTCTCCATCGCGACGGAGGCGCCGATCGACTCGCTGCCGCCGTCGATGCTGTCCGCGGTCGTCGAGCAGATCGCCGAGCCGTTCAGCGAGCCCGCCTGGCTCACCGGCGAGGGCCGCACGCCGCGCGGCCACCCGGCCCGGCTCGGCGCCCGGTTCCCGCTGCACCGGCAGGACTACCCGCTCTGCGACCTGCACGTGGCGATCACCGTCCCGTACGCGAACGCCAACCCCGACCGGCTCCCCGTCGAGCCGTCGGCGGGCGCGCTGCGCGCGTTCGAGAAGAAGCTGGCCAAGCTCGGCGACCGGGCGGTCCTCGCCGTCCGCGAGACGGGGGACGGGCTGCGCGTGTTCCACCTGTACGCCGACCCCGACTCCGGGGTGATCGCGGAGCTGGACCAGCTCGCCGCCGGGTGGAGCGAGGGGAAGGCGAAGGTCGCCTCGACCGCCGACCCCGGCTGGAAGGCCCTGGCGCCCTACCAGCCGTGAGCCGCTAGCCGATCCGGGGCAGCAGCCGGCGGCGGGTCCGGCCGCGCGAGCCGTCCCGGACGGCCTCGACCTTCCGCCAGCGCGCCTCGCAGAACGAGTAGGCGCCGAAGACCAGCAGCCCGGCGGCGACGACGACCAGCAGCCACGGTCCCGCCGGGGTGCCGGCGAACTGGCGCAGCGTCCCGTCGAGCCCCTTGGCCTTGCCGGGGTCGAACGTGATGGCCGCGTAGGCGAGGAAGACGCCGACGCCGCCGAAGACGATCCCGCGGGAGGCGCGGCCGACGACGCCGAGCGTCTTGACGACGCGGCGGGTGTTCGGGCCCATCCGGCCGGTGTTGAGGCGTTCGAGGAACTTGCGCCGGACGGCGCCGGCGACGCTCCCGATCCCCCAGGCGAGGAAGCCGACCCCGACCGCGAGGACGAGCCAGCGCCCGCCGGGGTGCTCCATCGCCCGCGCCGTGTAGGTCTTGGACTGCTCGTTGCTGGAGCTCCCGCCCTGGCCGAGCACGAAGTTCAGGACGGTGACGCAGCCGGCGGAGTAGAACAGGCCCCGGCCGAAGGACGCCAGCCGTTTGGTGGCCTTCCGCCCGTCCGCGACAGGCTGCCCGAAGGCCGCCTCCGCGAAGCGCCAGAGGGCCAGCCCGGCGAATCCCGCGGTGAGCAGCCACAGCATCGCAGTGCCGCCCGGCTTGTCCGCGACCGTCTGCAACGCTCCCTGCTTGTCGGCCTCGTGCCCGCCGTCGCCCAGCCCGATCTGGACGGCGAGCCAGCCGATCAGCAGGTACAGCACGCCCCGCGCCACCAGGCCGGACCGGCAGAAGATGTGGAACGCCGAGTGTCCCGCCACCCGGCGGCCGGCGCGCCGGACGCCGGCTCCGGCGACATTCGTGGTCATGCTCCGTCGTCCTTCCCGTCGCGAACGGCAGAGCTGTGCCCGGTAGCAGAACGGTCAAACTCCGGCAAAACGCAGCTCAGGCGTCGGCGGGCCGGTCGTCCCGCGGTTCGACGGCCTCGACCTTGCGGTACCGGACCTCGCAGAAGGAGTAGAGACCGAAGATCACCAGCCCGAGCGCGATCACGGCGAGGCCCCAGCCGCCGGCGGGCGTGGCGGCGAACTCGCGCAGCACGCCGTCCAGCCCCTCGGCCCGGTCCGGCGCGAAGGAGATCGCCGCGTAGGCCAGGAAGGCCCCGACGGCGCCGCCGATCAGGCCGCGCGCGACGTTGCCGATCGTCCCGAGGGGCTGGACGATCCAGTGCGCGACGGTCCCCATCGCGTCCGTGTCGAGCTCGTCGCGGAAGGCACGCCGCGCCGCGTTGACCAGCGTGACGACGCCCCAGACGACGAAGCCGGCGCCGACGGCGAGCACCGCCCAGCGGCCGCCGGGCTCGGCCATGGCGCGCGCCGACAGGGCCCGCGACTGCTGGTCGCTGGACGCGTGGCCCTGCCCGAAGAGGAAGCCGACCGTCCCGGTGCATCCGACGGCATAGGTGAGCCCGCGGAAGGCGGCCGGCAGCCGCATCCGCTTGCGCCGCCCGTTGGGGAGGGGCCGCCCGTACAGCGCCTCGGCGAACTGCCACAGGGCCAGCCCGGCGAACCCGGCGGCGAGCAGGCAGAGCACCGCCCACCCGCCCGGCCTGTCCGCGACGGTGCGCAGCGCGCCCTGCCGGTCGGCCTCCTCGCCGCCGTGCCCCGTCGCGATCAGCAGGGCCAGCCAGCCGATCAGCAGGTAGAGGACGCCGCGGGCGGCGAGGCCCGCGCGGGACAGGCCGTGGAACCAGGGGTGTCCGGCCGCACGCCGTCCGATCGCACGCGCCGCGTCCTTCGCCGTCATCGCCGCCTTTCGTGAACGGAAACGCTGTCCCCGTTCACGAACCGGTCAAACCCAGGCCGCCGGAGGCGCGCGCGGGCGGCTCGGGCTAGGACAGCCCGGCGCGGCGGGCGCGCTCGACGGCGGGGCCGATGGCGTCGGCGAGGGCCTTCACGTCGGCTTCGGTGGAGGTATGGCCGAGGGTGAAGCGCAGCGAGCCGCGGGCCCGTTCGGGGCCGGTGTTCATCGCGGTCAGGACGTGGCTGGGCTGGGACACGCCGGCGGAGCACGCGGATCCGGTGGAGCAGGCGATGCCGCGGGCGTCGAGGAGCATGAGCAGCGCGTCGCCCTCGCAGCCGGGGAACGAGAAGTGGGCGTTGCCGGGGAGCCGGTCGTCGGGGTCGCCGTTGAGGATCGCGTCGGGGACGGCGGCGCGGACCGCCTCGACCAGCTGGTCGCGCAGGTCGGCGAGGCGGCGGGCCTCGGCGTCGCGGCGGGCCACGGACGCCTGGACGGCGGCGGCGAACCCGGCGATGGCCGGGGTGTCGAGGGTGCCGGACCGGACGTCGCGCTCCTGGCCGCCGCCGTGCAGCAGCGGGACCGGGTCGAGGAACAGCGGCTCCTTCGGCTTGGCGAGCAGGAGCGCGCCGACGCCGACGGGGCCGCCGAGCTTGTGGCCGGTGATGGTCAGGGCCTGCGCGCCGCTGGCGGCGAACCGGACGGGCAGGTGCCCGGCGGCCTGGACGGCGTCGGTGTGCAACGGGACGCCGTGCTCGCGGGCGACGGCGGCCAGTTCCGGCACGGGCTGGACGGTGCCGACCTCGTTGTTGGCCCACATCACGGTGGCGAGGGCGACGTCGTCGCCGCTGCCGAGGGCGTCGCGGAGGGCGTCGGGGCGGACGCGGCCGAGGCCGTCCACCGGGATCCACTCGACGGTGGCGCCCTCGTGGTCGCCGAGCCAGGCGACGGCGTCGAGGACGGCGTGGTGCTCGACGGCGCCGGCGAGGACGCGGACGCGGGCCGGATCGGCGGCGCGGCGGGCCCAGTAGAGGCCCTTGACGGCGAGGTTGTCGGCCTCGGTGCCGCCGGAGGTGAACACGACCTCGCTCGGCCGGGCGTCGAACGCCTCGGCGATGATCTCGCGGGACTCCTCGACGACCCGGCGGGCGCGGCGGCCGGCCGCGTGCAGCGAGGAGGGGTTGCCGAGCTCGCGCAGCTCCGCGGTCATCGCCTCGATGGCCTCGGGCAGCATCGGGGTCGTCGCCGCATGGTCGAGGTAGGTCACCACGCGCTCAACAGTATCCGCGCGGCCGCTGTTCCCCGAGGGCGCCCGGGAGCCTGCGCGGGCGGCCCCGTGAGGGGCGCGGTGAGGGGCGCCGTGACCTGGGGAATAACGCCCGGCGGACCGCGGTTGGCGTGTATACCGTCCGGCCGGTACAGTGGAATGGTCATGAAACGTGAAGCCCTCCTGGACGCCGCGGAGTCCGTGCTGTTCGAGCACGGCACGCAGGCGCTGACGCTCGCCGCGGTCGCGGACCGCGCGGGGGTCAGCAAGGGCGGGCTGCTCTACCACTTCCCCACCAAGGAAGCCCTCGTCAAGGCCATGGTGGCGCGGGTCATCGAGGAGTTCGACGGCCTGATCGCCTCCTACGACGACGGGACGCCGGGGTCCTACACCCGCGCCTACGTCGAGGCCACGTTCGAGATCCTCGGCGGGGAGGCCCGCGCGTACCGGCGATGGTCGGCCATCACGGCCGCCGCCGCGGATCCGGAGCAGGCCGAGCCGCTGAACGAGGCGATGCGGCGCTGGCACGGCCGCGATCCCGGCGACGATCCGGACCCGGGCGCCGCGCAGGTGGTCCGGCTGGCGGCCGAGGGCCTGTGGGAAGTGGTGAGCCACGCGCCCGAGCTGTACGACGGGGAACAGCTCGCGGCACTGAAACGGCGGCTGCTGGCGCTCCTGCCGTAGCACGCCGCCGAACCGACGCGGGGCGCCGCATCCGGCGCCCGTCCGGCACCGTCCGAGGCACTCCCGGCCCCTTCCGGGTCTGGAGCGTTCCATGACGTCCGGATCCCCGTCACGGAAGACACGGCGCACACAGATGCGCGCAACCGACGCATGCGCGAATCGCATCCGCGACCCGCGCCCGCGACGAGCCGAGAAAGAGGTGAACCATGCTGTTCCGTGCCCGTTCGGGAACGTTCCTGACCTTCGCGCTGGCGGGCCTGCTCACCGGAGTGTGGGTGGCCAGGATGCCGGCGCTGGCCGGAAAGTTCGGGACGAACGAGGGCGAGATCGGCATCGTCGTCCTCATCTGGGGCCTCGGCGCGATCGTCGCGATGCAGGTCCTGCGCGGCGTCATGGCGCGGGCCGGCAGCCGGAGCGTGCTGCGGGTCGCGCTACCGCTGACCGCGCTGTCCTACGCGGGCGTCGCGCTCGCCCCGACCTACGGGCTGCTACTCGGGGCCGTCGCGCTGTTCGGCATGACCTTCGGGATCACCGACATCGCGATGAACGCCCAGGGCAGCGTGGTCGAGCAGGCGTACCGCCGGTCGATCATGAGCGGGATGCACGCCGGCTGGTGCGTCGGCGCGATGACCGGCGGCCTGTACGGCGTCGCGACCGCCGCGGCCGGGCTCGGCTTCACCGCCACGGTGCTGATCGCCGCGCTGGCCGCGGTGCCGCTCGGCCTGCTGCTCGGCCGCACCTACCTGCCCGACACCTACCCGGTGGACAGCGGCGCGGTGCCCGCCGCCGAGCTGCCCGCCGCGTCCGGGACGGGCCGGGCCGCCCGCCGGCTGCCCGCCGCCGTCTACCTCATCGGCGTGCTCGCGTTCATCGCGTTCATGACCGAGGGGTCGATCGCCGACTGGAGCGGCCTCCTGCTGCACGACGAGCTGCACGCCTCGCAGGCCCTCGCCGCGCTCGGCTACCCGATGTTCGAGCTGGCGATGCTGTTCGGGCGGCTGGTCGGCGACCGGGTGCGGATGCGGCTCGGCACCCGCCGGCTGCTGACCGGCGCCGGGATCGGGACCGCGCTCGGCATGACGGCCGTCGTGCTCGCGCCGTCCGCGCCCGTCGCGATCGCCGGGTTCTTCGTGACCGGGCTGGTGGTCTGCACGGTCGTCCCGACGACGATCTCGCTCGCCGGGACCGCCGCGCCGGGCCGCCCGGCCGCCGCGGTCGCGCAGGTCGGCGCGATGGGCTACGGCGGGCTGCTGCTCGGCCCGGTCGTGGTCGGGTTCCTGTCGGACGCGACGTCGCTGCGCGCCGGCGTCGGCGTGGTCGTCGTGCTGGCGCTGCTGATCGCGGCCGGCGCCCGGCTGCTGCCGCTGCGGTCGTTCGCCGACGTCTCGGCGCACTCCCCGGAGGCGGCCGTCGCCGCCGCCGAGGTCCCCGCGCCCGCGTCCGGTGACGACCCGAACGGCACCCGCCCGCAGCCCGTGGCCGCCTGACCGTCCCACGGGGCCGCTGATCCGGTATAACGCCCTGTAAAACCAGAGACAGGGCGGCGCATGGGCGACTGGCGGGTTCCGGGGTACAGCGAGCTGCGGACCCTCGGCGAGGGGGCGCAGGGCCGGGTCGTCCTCGCCCGGCACGACGGCACGGGACGGCCCGCCGCGATCAAGTACCTCGCCGGAGCGCTCGCGGACGACGCGGAGTTCCGCGAGCGCTTCCGCGGCGAGGCGGACCTGCTACGGCGGCTGCACCACCCGTTCGTCGCCCGGCTGTACGGGCTGGTCGAGACGCCCGGCGGCGCGGCGATCGTGATGGAGGCGGTGGACGGGGCGTCGCTGAAGGCGGTGCTGGCCGAGAGCGGCCCGCTGGCGCCGGAGGCCGCGCTCGCGGTGCTGAAGGGCTCGCTGCTCGGCCTGGCCGCCGCCCACGACCTCGGCATCGTCCACCGCGACTACAAGCCCGCCAACGTGATCGTGCGCGGCGACGGGCTGAGCAAGCTGATCGACTTCGGCATCGCGGTGGAGGCCGGGGAGGCCGGGCGGTCCGGGACGCCGGTCTACATGGCGCCCGAGCAGTGGCGCGGCGAGCCCGCGTCCCCCGCCACCGACGTGTACGCCGCCGCGTGCGTGTTCTTCGAGTGCGTGACGGGGCGGCGCCCCTTCACCGCCGAGGACCAGGCCGGGCTGATGGGCCGCCATCTCACCGCGCCCATTCCGGTCGCCGGCGTCCCCGAGCCGCTGCGGCCGCTGATCGAGCGCGGGCTGGCGAAGAGCGCCTGGGACCGTCCGCTCGGCGCGGCCGCGTTCGTGACCGAGCTGGAGGCCGCGGCGGCCAACGCCTACGGGCCCGACTGGGAGGCGCGCGGCGTCCGCACGCTCGCGGGCGCCGCCGCCGCGCTGTCCCTGCTGTTCCCGCTCACCGCGCTGGGCCTCGGCACGGGCGGCGCCGGGGCCGGGGCCGCGGCGGGCGGAGCAGGCGCCGCGGCCGGGACGGCGGGCGCCGCGGGCGGGTCCGGCGCGGGCGCGGGCACCGCCGGGACGGCCACCGCGGGCAAGGGCGTCCTCGGGGCGCTCGGCGCGAAGGGCGCGGCGGCCGCGGTGGGCGGCGCGGCCGTCGTCGCGGCGGCCGGCGGCGCGGCCGTCTACGTCGCCGAGGCCAAGGAGAAGCCGAAGCCGAAACCGGTCGTGGCCGCGCTGACCGCGCTGAACGAACCGCAGCGGGATTTCGGCAACGGAGTGACGTTCCGGGCGCAGGGGCAGGTCGTGACGGTCACGGGCGGGCGGCCCGCGCTCGTCCGGAAGATCGACGCGGCGCTGCGCGCGCCGCTCGAAACGCGGTGGGCGAAGACCCGCAAGGGCCTGGCCGGGATCGGCAGGGGCGGCTACACCGACGTCGTGAAACCGGCGATCCTGATGCGCAACGACCGGCTCCTGTCGGTCTGGTACACCGTCTCCCTGCAGGGCGAACGCGGCACCGGCTGGGACCACTCGGAGGCCGTGACCGTCGACCTGCGGACCGGCGCCGCCTACCACCCGCTCGACCTGTTCCGCGTCCCGACCGCTCAGGGCCTCGCGCCGCTGGACGAGAAGATCAAGGCGCACCTGCCCCACGGCACCTACTGCTACAGCGACGTCGACCCCGGGACCGGGCCGATCCAGCCGCACGGCACCGACAACCCGTCCGCGTTCGTCAGGACCGGGGACGTCAGCATGGCGCTCACGCCGACCGGCGTGCGCGTCGCCTTCTACGGCGCGCTGCTCGGCTACGCGTCCGCGTGCGGCGAGGAGGACACGACCGTCCCCTACGCCGAGGTCGCGGGCATGCTCAAGCCGGAGCTGCTGAAGGCCGTCCCGTATCCGCGGCCCGCGCGCTCCTGAGACGCCGGAACGCCCCGCCCCCGGAGCGTTCCGGGGACGGGGCGTCCGCGCGAGATCACTTGCGCTTGTTGATCTCTTCGGTGAGCTGCGGCGCGACCTGGAACAGGTCGCCGACGATGCCGTAGTCGACGAGCTCGAAGATCGGCGCCTCGGGGTCCTTGTTGATGGCGACGATGGTCTTCGAGGTCTGCATGCCGGCCCGGTGCTGGATGGCGCCGGAGATGCCGACCGCGACGTACAGCTGCGGCGACACGGTCTTGCCGGTCTGGCCGACCTGGAACGAGTGCGGGTACCAGCCGGCGTCGGTCGCGGCGCGGGACGCGCCGACGGCCGCGCCGAGCGAGTCGGCCAGCCCCTCGATGATCTTGAAGTTCTCGGCGCCGCCGACGCCGCGGCCGCCGGAGACCACGATCGCGGCCTCGGTCAGGTCCGGGCGCTCGCCCTTCTCCTGGACGACCTTCTCCACGATCTTCGTGCCCTTGTCGGCGTCCGACAGCGTCACCGAGACGGCCTCCTCGGCCGGGGTGGCCGGGGACGCCTCGGGGGCGACGGAGTTCGGCCGCACGGCGATGATCGGCGTGCCGGTCTTCACCTTGGCGTGCGCGATGATCCCGCCGCCGAAGATGGAGTGCTCGGCGACGAAGCCGTCGGTGACGTCCACCACGTCGGTGAGCACGCCGGAGCCGGTCTTGACCGCCAGGCGGCCCGCGATCTCCTTGCCCTCCGCGGTCGCGGACACCAGCACCGCGGCCGGCGACTTGTCGGCGACGAGCTGCGCCAGCAGCGCGGCCTTCGGCGCGACGACGTAGGAGGTGAGCTCCTCGTCGGCGGCGACGTAGAGCTTCGCGGCGCCGTACTCGCCGAGCTTGTCCTTGGCGCCGTCGGCACCGGGGCCGATCCATACCGCGGAGGCCTCGCCCAGCTTGTTCGCCAGCGTCAGCAGCTCGAGGGCGACCTTCTTGACCTCACCGTCGACGTGGTCGACGAGGACGAGAATCTCAGCCATTGTCCTCTAATCCCCTTCCTCGGTCAGACGAACTTCTTCGACGCGAGGAACTCGGCGATCTTCACGCCGCCGTCGCCCTCGTCGGTGACGATCTGACCCTGCGCGCGCGGCGGGGCCTCGGCGAAGTCGACCACCTCGGTGGCCGCGTTCGCCAGGCCGACCTGCGCGGCGTCGATGCCGGCGTCGGCGACGCCGAGCGTCTCGACCGGCTTCTTCTTGGCCGCCATGATCCCCTTGAACGAGGGGTAGCGCGGCTCGTTGATCTTCTCGACCACGGAGACCACCGCGGGCAGGGTCGCCTCGACGCGGTCGAAACCGTAGTCGGTGACCCGCTGCGCCTTGATGGACGAGCCGTCGATCTCGACCTTGTTGGCCAGCGACACCTGCGGCACGCCGAGCCGCTCGGCGAGCATCGCGGCGAGCACGCCGGTGCGCGCGTCCGTCGACTCCGAGCCGAGGATGACCAGGTCGAAGCCGGTGCGGCCGAGGGCCTGCTGGATCGCGTAGGAGGTCTGCAGCGCGTCGGAGCCGGCGAGGGCGTCGTCCACGAGGTGGACGGCCTTGTCGGCGCCCATCGCCAGCGACTTGCGGATGGAGTCGGTGGCCTTGTCCGGGCCCATGGTCAGAACGGTCACCTCGCCGCCCTGGGCCTCCTTGATGCGCAGCGCCTCTTCGATGGCGTACTCATCGAGCTCGTTGATGACACCGTCCGCGGCAGCCCGGTCGAGCGTGCTGTCATCGGACTTCAGCTTGCGCGGGCTCTCCGTATCGGGAACCTGCTTCACCAGGACGACGATGTTCATGGCCGGTGGCCGACCTCCCTGCACTCAGTTGGCCGCTGGGGTAAGCGGACAGAGGGGCGCCGCCCATGACGGGTCGACGCGACATGCGGTTTCGCAGTCACAGCCTGCCAAACACCCGAACGTGCTTCGGAGCCGGGTCCCCGGTTCGGCCGTGCACGACAAATGTTACTCATCGGTAGCCTACTGGCAAATCCCAGTTCGTGAGACCTTACCCACGCGACCCCCCGGTTTACGGGACGGGACCCGTCCGGATGGCGGCGTGACGCAGTTCATACTCACCAGCGGTCCACGGCGTTCTGCAGCCGGTCCATCGCGCGCTCCAGCGTGCTCTGCAGCCCGTACATCGGCGCGAAGCTCGGCGTCAGCGACATCGCCCCGACCACCGCCAGCAGCGCCAGCACGCCGAGCGCCACCCCCGCGACCGCGATCCGCCGCGGGCTCCCCGCGACCGCCGCGAACATCCGCTCCAGCTGCCGGCGCGGCGCGCTGACCCCCGGCGCCGTCCACAGCACCGCCGCCCCCGCCCCCGCGCCGAACGAGCACGCGCCCAGCGAGTCGATCTCCCCGCCGATCACCGACGCCGCCGCCAGCCCCAGCGGCACCGCCACCGCCAGCGCCGCCGCGTACGGGACGGTCAGCGCCGTCCGGCCGAGCGCCCACGCCCGGCCCGCGACCGTGTCGGACGTCGCCGCCCGCAGCACCGTCACCGCCGCGAGCGTCAGCAGCAGGCCCGCGATCGGCATCATCACCGCGACGCCGACCCCGATCACCACCACCGTCGCCGCGAGCAGCCGCGCCCACGCCTGCGCCACCGCCGGCTCGCCCGTCCGGGCCACCGGCTCCGCGGCGGCGGGCTCGGCAGCGGGCGGCGGCGCCACCGGCGGCGCGGCCTCCTCCACCGCCGGCGCGGGCGCCGGAACGGGCCGCGCCGGCCGGGGCACCAGCCGGGACGCCTCGTCCGCGAGGCGCTCCGCGTCCGGCCGGGCCGCCGGATCCGGGTCCGCGGCCATGGCCACCAGCGGGCGCAGGTCGGCGGGCAGCGCGTCCGGCGGCACCTCGAACCGCCCGGTCGCCGCGAACGTCACCGTCGCCGCCCACGCGCGCACGTCGCCGGGCCCGTGCGCCCCCGCGGCCAGCCCGAAGTCCACGACGACGGGCGAGCCGTCCACCACCAGCACCGTCCCGGGCCCCAGTTCGCCGTGCGCCAGCCCCGCTCGGTGGACCGCGGCCAGCGCCTTCGCCAGCCCGGCCGCCATCCGCCGCAGCGCATCACCCGGCATCGGCCCCTGCTCCGCGACGACCTCCGCCAGCGGACGGCCCGGCACGAACCGCGACACCACGTACGGCCGCCGCACCCCGGACTCGCCGTCCAGCACGTCCGCCGCGTAGGGGCTGGCCACCGCCCGCATCCGCTCGATGTCGGGGGCGGCGCCCGGCGGGAGCAGCCGGATCGCCACGTCGCGCCCGTCCGGCCCGGTGGCCCGGTGCACGCCGGTCCCGCCGGCCGGCCGCGACAGCAGCCGGTACGGCCCGATGTGCTCCTGGTGGCTCGTCTCGCCGCTCATATGGCCCGCCACCCTACCCACCGCCCCACCTCGCCCGCAGCGATCCGGACTAGAGGTAGCCGGTGCGGCGGAGTTCGGTCTCGAGGGCGGCGAGGAAGGCGTCGACCTCGTCCTTGTCATAGGTCTCGCGGAGGCGCCGCAGGGTGAACGAGCGGGCGCGGACGTCGTCGGCGCCGACCACCTCGGCGAGACCGCGGCGGTCGCCCGCCAGCCAGTCGCGGACGCGGGCGACGAACCCGTCGACCTCGGCGGGGTCGTACCCCTCCTTGAAGCGCGCGCGGGTGAAGCGGGCGGTGCCGAGCAGCGCCATGACGCGGCGGACGTCGGCGAGCTGCCCCGGCATCACCGGACGGCCCTGGAGCAGGCCCTGCGCGTGCCGCGCGTACAGGCTCGCCGCCTGGTAGATCTCGGCGAGCCGGGGGCCGTTGGCGGGGACGCCGGTGCCGGTCCGCGCGTCGCGGGCCGCGCGGGTCGCGGCGTCGAGGGACTTGCGGGCGTGGCCCGCGGCGTGCTCCGACCAGGTCCCGCCGATGGCGTGGCTGCGCTCGGCGGCGACCAGCTCCCGCTTGGCCTCGGCGAGCGACACCTCGATCACCGAGACCGTCAGCGCGAAGCCCGCCTGCGCGAACGCGGCGCGGCCCGCGACGACCCGGTCCGCAGGCGGCTTCGGCTTGGGCGGCGGGGGCGGCTCCGGCTTCGGCGCGGGCTTCAGCCGCAGCCGCGGCGCGATCGACCCGGGGTTGGCGAACCGCGCCGCCAGCTCCGCCGCGTCGGGCCGCTGCTCCGGGTCGCGGGCCAGCGCGTCCTCCAGCACCTCGCGCAGGTCCGGGTCGATGCCGGCGAGGTCCGGCCAGCCGGTCAGGACACGGCGGACGAACGCCGCCGGGCTCGTCGCCTCGTAGGTGCGGCGCCCGGTCGCGGCGTAGGCGATCGTCGCGGCCCAGCCGAACACGTCGGTGGGCGGGCCGGCGGGCTTGCCCTCCAGCACCTCCGGCGAGACGTAGCCGGGCGTGCCGACCGGCCCCTGGGTCAGCCGCGACGCCCCGGAGAGGTAGGCGATGCCGAAGTCGATCAGGATCGGGTCGCCGGACACCAGCATCACGTTGCCCGGGTTGACGTCGCGGTGGACGCTCTCGGCCTCGTGGACGGCGGCGAGCGCGTTGGCGAGGCCGCCCGCCAGCCGCAGCAGCCCGTCGCGGGGCAGCGGGCCGCGGCCCTTGACCGTCTCCAGCAGCGAGGTGCCCTCGACGTAGCGGGTGACGATGTACGGCGGGTCGCCGTCCACGTCGTGGTCGACGAGCTCGACGACGTTGCGGCTGCGGATCCGGCGCATCGCCTCGACCTCGCGGCTCAGCCGGTCCTTCGCCTGGAACTCGGCGGGCAGGAACGGGTGCAGCGTCTTGATCGCGACCATCCGGCCGTCGTCGGCGCGGGCGAGGAAGACGTCGCCCATGCCGCCGCGGCCGAGCCGCTGCAGCGGGCGGTACGGGCCGATCGGCGCGAGGGGGCGGGGGCGCCCGTCCGGCACGCGGCCGCCGGTGGAGACGGCGGGACCGCTGCCGCTGGACACCCGCAGCCCGGCGGAGTCGGGGCGCAGCGCCCGCAGCCGCTTCACCAGCGCCTCCGCGGACGGGCGGGCGGACGGGTCGGCGGCGAGCGCGTCGGCCAGCAGCGGGCGCAGCTCGTCGGGGACGCCGCTCAGGTCGTGGTCGCCGCGGATGATCCGGACGCAGACCGCCGCGTCGTTCGGCGCGTCGTACAGGTCGACGCCGGTCGCCGCGAACGCGACGGTCGCGGCCCACGCGAACACGTCCGCGGCGGGGCCCGCGTCGGCGCCTTCCAGCAGCTCGGGCGCGAGGTACCGCCAGGTGCCGGACCGGCCGCCGCCGGTGTGGGTGAGGCGGGTGTCGTCGACGCCCTGCGAGATGCCGAAGTCGATCACGACCGGCTCGCCGGCCTCCAGCAGCACGTTGCCGGGCTTGATGTCGCGGTGCACGACCCCCGCGCGGTGCACCGCTTCGAGGGCCTCGGCGGTGCCGACGGCGATCCGCCACAGCGCGGCGCCGGTGATCGCGCCGCCGGTGCGGACCTCGTCCAGCAGCGGCCGCCCCTCGACGTAGCGGGTGACGATGTAGGGGACGCGGGCGTCGACGTCGAACTCGACGATCTCGGCGACGCGGGGGCTGGTGACGCGGCCCATCGTCTCGACCTCGCGGCGCAGCCGGGCGCGCGAGTCGGCGGCGTCGACCAGGTGCGGGTGCAGGGTCTTGACGGCGAACGTGCCGCCGCGCGGGTCGCGGGCGCGGAACACCTGCCCCATGCCGCCGGAGCCGATCAGCTGCACCGGGCGGTACGGGCCGATCATCTCGGCCTGCTCCCCCGCCTCCTCCTGCTCGACCGCGGCAGGCGGCTCGGCCGCAGCGGGCCGCTCGGCGGGCGGCTCAGCCGCGGCGGACTCGGGCGCGGCGGGCGGGGCGGGCGGGGCGGGGACGGGAGGATCGGCGGGGAGCGCGTCCTGCGGGAGCGGGGGCGCGGGGACCGGCGCGGCGAACGGCGGGGGGCCGCCGGGCGCCCCGTCCGGCGGCGGAGGGACCCAGGCTCCGTCAGACGAACGGGAACCCGGTGACGAGGTCGTGGACATCGCTGCGCAGGCTCTCCAGGTTCTGGCTCATGCCGTCCAGCGGGGTGGTGTCGGGGGGCTGCTTCTGGGAGAGGCCGACCAGCACGGCGGCGAAGATCCCGAGGATGAGGGCGGCGGCGAGCGCCGCCTCCGTGCGCGGGAGCAGCGCCCCCCAGATCCGGGCGAGCTGGCGGCGCGGCGCGCCGCTGCCCGGTGCCAGGCAGAGCAGCCCGATCACCGCCATCGCCGAGTAGGCGATCGCCCGGGACGCCGTCATGTCGGACTTGGCGAAGATCAGCACGCCGAGCAGGACGAGCCCGGCGAACAGGCTGAGCGCCGACAGCAGCGCGGTCACCATCACCGCGCCGGGCAGGTGCAGCGGCGTCCGGAACGCGGCCGCGACCACGTCGCCCGAGCGGGGGCCGCGCCGGGTCCGCTTGCCCTCCATGCCCTGCGCGGCCTTGTCGGCGCTGCGCAGCACCAGCACGCCCACGATCGTCACGCCGACGGCGAGCAGCGGCGCGATGTTGGCGAAGCCGAGCAGCGCCACCAGGACGATGAAGCCGAGCACCCGGTACCAGCCGTAGGGCTTGCGGGCGTCCTTGTCGCGGTCGTCGCGGGCGGGCTCGGGACGGCGGTGCGGCGCGTCCCGCTGCTGCGGGTCGTAGGGGCCGCCCTGCTGCGGGCCGCGCTGCAGCGCGTTCGGCGGCGGCTGGTTCGGCTGGTTCGGCTGGTTGTAGGGGCCGTAGTTCGCCGGCGGGTACGTCCCCTGCGGGCCGTAGTTCGGCTGCGCGTAGCGCGGCGCGGCGTCGTAGGGGCCGGGCGCGGGCGGCGGGACGGGCGGCGGCGCGGCGGGCGGCAGCTGGCCGACGAAGTCCTTCGGCTGCGCGGGGACGGGCGCGGGCGCCGGGAGCGGCGCCGGCGGCGGCGTGGCGGTGCGCCCGCCGGCGCGGCCGTCCGTGCGGCCGTCCGTGCGGCCGGTGGTCTCGCCCGGCGGCATGGCGAACTGCCGGGCGTGGTCGGGCGCCGGCTGCTCGACCGGCGGGACCGTCCCGTCCGGGCGGGTGTAGTGCTGGTCGACGCGGGTCTGGTCGGTGATCGTCGCTTCGAGGTGGATGCGCCGCGCGAGCTGGACGAGGTTGACCGCGGTGGGCCGCTCGGCCGGGTTGCGGGCCATCGCCGAGCGCAGCAGCGGCAG
The DNA here is from genome assembly GCF_040651755.1 of Actinomadura sp. NPDC048394. Lineage (NCBI taxonomy): Bacteria > Bacillati > Actinomycetota > Actinomycetes > Streptosporangiales > Thermomonosporaceae > Actinomadura > Actinomadura sp. NPDC048394. The sequence continues at coordinate 54,277 of NZ_JBEZJL010000072.1, forward strand.
CAGCGCGTCCGGGACGCCGTCCAGGTCCGGCGTGCCCTGCATGATCTTGTAGAAGATCGACTCGAAGGTGCCGGAGCCGAACGGCGGGCGGCCGGTCGCGGCGTAGGCGACCGTGCCGGCGAGCGCGTGCACGTCGGACGGCGGCCCCGCGTCCTCGCCCTCGATGATCTCCGGGGCGAGGTAGCCGGGGGTGCCGATGACCATGCCGGTGGCGGTCAGCCGGGTCGCGTCCGCGCCCTGCGCGATGCCGAAGTCGATCACGACCGGCTCGCCGTCGACGATCATGACGTTGCCGGGCTTGAGGTCGCGGTGCACGATCCCGGCGCCGTGGATCGCCGACAGCGCCGACGCCAGCCCGACGGTCAGCCGCTGCAGGCCCGGCCCGTAGATCGGGCCGCCCTCCTCGACGACCTCCTCCAGCGTGCGGCCGGGCACGTACTGGGTGACGATGTAGGGCTGGTCGGCGGTGACGTCGGCGTCGAGGATCTCCGCGACGTGGGGGCTGTGCACGCGCCGCATCGAGTCGACCTCGCGGGCCAGCCGGCGGCGCGCCGTGGCGTCGCCGGCCACCGCCGGTCGCAGCACCTTGATGGCCACGTTGCGCCCCTCGGGGTCGGCGCCGAGGTAGACGACGCCCATGCCCCCTTCCCCGAGGGTCTGGAGCACGCTGTAGTGGCCGATACGGTCCCCGGACGTGACTGCTCCCTCCATCGTTTCCGAAACCCTACCTTCGTCGCCCCCGCGAGAAGGATCCAACGGTCATCTCAGGCCGCCGCGATCCGGCCGCGATCCGTGATAGGGTCGTCACTTTGCGCGAGCGCCCCCGCGATCCAGCGGGCGGACGGGCGGTCCGCCGGGTCCCGCGAGAGCGCGCGGCGCACCACGCCGAGCAGCGGTTCCGGCACCCCGTCCAGGTCGGCCTGGCCGCGCAGGATGCGGAAGCACACCCCGTGCAGCGAGCCGCGGCCGAACGGCGGGCGGCCCGTCGCCGCGAACGCCGCGGTCGCCGCCCAGGAGAACGCGTCCGACGCGGTCGTGGCGCGCTCCCCCTCGATCAGCTCGGGCGCCAGGTAGGCGGGCGTCCCCACGACCATCCCGCGGCGGGTGATCTGCTCCATCCCCGCCTGGTGCGAGATGCCGAAGTCGATCAGCGTCGGCCGGTCGCCGAGCACGATCACGTTGCCGGGCGAGACGTCCCGGTGCAGCACGCCCGCGTCGTGCACGTCGGCGACGGCGAGGGCCAGCCGCCGCGCGAACCGGACGAGCCGGTCCCCGCCCAGCGGTCCGTACGCCTTCACCAGGTCGTTCAGCGGGCAGCCCGGGACGTACTGCATCACGACGTACGGCCGTTCCGCCGACACCCGCCCGTCCAGCAGCCGCGCCACGTACCGGCTGTTCACCCGGGCCTGCACGGCGAGCTCGCGGGCCAGCCGCGCCAGCGCCTCCGGCTCGCCGGCGACCTGCGGGCACAGCTCCTTGACCGCGACCTCGCGGCCCTGGGAGTCCAGGGCCAGGTGCACCACCGCGGTGCTCCCCCGGCCGATCTCGTCCAGCAGCCGATACTCACCAAGGCGCCGATGAGTCCCCATGAACACTGAGACGCCGGAAACCGCGATCACGTTCCGGCGAAACCCGATCGGACGCCGGCGGGCGCGCGGCCGTTCCCGCGGAAAGATCACGAAACGGCCGCGGCGCGTGACGAGCGCGAGGCGAACGCGGGCGGGCGCGCGAGCGGCCGCGGCGCGGGGGCTCAGCCCTTGCGGGCCGCCTGGCGGGCGCGGCGCTCCTCGCGGCGGGTCTCGAACTTGGTGGCGGCGTCGTCGAGCCCCTCCAGGAACTCGGCGAGCTCCTCGCGGGCCTTGTCGCCGTCGCCGGTGAGGTCGGTGCGGTCGAAGACGCCCCACTTGCGCAGCACCGGGGTGAGCACGTCGTCGTGGTGCAGGCGCAGGTCGTAGATGCCGGCGTTGGCGATGACGACGGACTTGCGCAGGAACCCGTCGATGCTGTGGCCGGGCATCTGGAACGCCTTGACGACGTCGGTGATCGCCCGCATCGTCTCGTTCGGGGCGGCGTCCAGCGCGGCGGCCATCAGGTTCCGGTAGAAGATCATGTGCAGGTTCTCGTCGGCCGCGACGCGCGCCATCATCTGCTCGCAGAGCGGGTCGCCGGACGCCTTGCCGGTGTTGCGGTGCGACACGCGGGTGGCGAGCTCCTGGAACGACACGTAGGCGGTGCCGTGCAGGAACGACTCGCCGTGGTCGGCCTCGTAGCCCGCCTCCATGTGGTGCATCCGGGCGCGCTCCAGCGCGACGGGGTCCACGGCGCGGGTGACGGTGAGGTAGTCGCGGATGACGATGCCGTGCCGGTTCTCCTCGGCCGTCCACCGGTTGACCCAGGTACCCCAGGCGCCCTCGCGGCCGAAGACGGTCGCGATCGCGCGGTGGTAGCCGGGCAGGTTGTCCTCGGTGAGCAGGTTGACGATGAGGGACTCGCGCGCCTCCGGGGTCACCTTCGACTGCTCGATCGACCAGGGCTCGCCGTCCAGCGGCCCGTCGAAGTCGCGGCCCTGGCCGTACGGCACGTACTGGTGCGGGAACCACTCCTTGGCCATGGACAGGTGCCGGTCGAGCTCCTTCTCGACCACCGGCTCGAGGTCGAGCAGGAGGCCGGTCTGGAACTTCTCTTCGGGGGTCACGGTCATGCGCTTCCTTCGCTGGACGTGTCGGGATGCCGGACGGTGCCGCCGCGCCCGCGGCACGGAATGGGGCGCCCAGCAGGCCGTTCTAACCTACTCAAGCGTAGGTTCGATGGTCGCCAGTCGGCACGACCCGCGTCAAGTCACCCCCGTGACAATCAGGGCCGGGAGTGTTTTGTAGATCTGAGCGAAACCCGTCGTCCGCTTTTGTCACTGCGTGTCGGCCGCCTGGTGCCACATCCGGTTCACGGCGGCCCTCAGCAGCGGGCGCGGGACGAGCTTCAGCGCGGGCAGCGCCGCCTTGTACTGCGCGCCGGGGACGCAGAGCGCGCGTCCGGCCGCGACCGCGTCCAGCCCGGCCCTGGCCACGTCGTTGCGGCGCAGCCACAGCAGGTTCGTCGGCGCGTCGTCCTCGGTGCGGGTGAAGCCTGGGCACAGCGCCGTCACGTGGACGCCCTTGGACGCGACCTCCGCGTGCAGGCTCTCGGAGAAGGACGCGACGTACGCCTTCGTCGCGCCGTAGGTGGCGCTGCCGGGCGACGGCGTGAAGCCGGCCATGGACGCGACGTTCAGCACACCGCCGCGCCCGCGCAGGATCATCCCGGGGAGCGCCGCGTGGGTGAGCCGCACCAGCGCGGTGACGTTCAGCTCCAGCTGCCGGAGGTGATCTTCCACCGGCAGGTCCGCGAACGCTCCAAACGCGCCGTGGCCTGCGTTGTTGATGAGGAGCTCGACGGGCTCGGCGCGCAGCCGCCGCTCGATCTCGCCGCGCTGCGCGGGGTCGGTGAGGTCGGCGGCCAGCACCTCGACCGCGACCCGGTACCGCTCGACTAGCTCGCGGGCGAGCCCGTCCAGCAGGTCGCCGCGGCGGGCCACGATGACCAGGTCGGTGCCGCGGGCGGCGAGGAGGCGGGCGAAGCTCTCGCCGATCCCGCTGGACGCCCCGGTCACGAGCGCGGTTCGGTACGCGTGTCGCATGGCGGCAGATGCTATCGGCGATCTTCGTCCGGACCGGGCGCACCCGCCGAAATCGCATGGCAGAGGGCAGCCCGCCGAGCTCCTCGGTGCCGGACGCCGCGGCACCGGTGTTGATCAGGTCGACGACGACGGCGAGCGCGTGCTCGGTGT